>JBNMOP010000030.1:0-26303 GCA_051275005.1 Gammaproteobacteria bacterium
AAATATCAAGAAAATCTGACAATCCATCGATAACAAGAGATGTATCAGGGGAAGGTGTGCAACAGGCCCTGTTAAAGTTAATAGAAGGGACGGTTGCATCTGTACCGCCTCAGGGTGGACGAAAACACCCACAACAAGAATTTTTACAAGTTAACACTTCAAATATACTGTTTATCTGCGGCGGTGCATTTGCAGGGTTAGATAAAATTATACGTGAACGTTCAGAAAAAGGTGGAATTGGTTTTTCTGCTGAAGTTACAACGAAGGATAATAAAAAGAGTATGAGTGAGATTATTCGCTCAGTTGAACCTGAAGATATGATTAAGTACGGTTTGATTCCGGAATTTGTCGGGCGCATGCCAGTTACGGCTACATTGGATGAACTAGAAGTAGATCAATTGCTTGAAATATTGGTTGAACCTAAGAATGCCATTACCAAACAATATTCCAGATTGTTTGAAATGGAAGGATGTGAAATTGAATTTCGTGATGATGCGCTAAGAATGATTGCACAACGTTCTATGGAGCGCAAAACAGGAGCGAGAGGGCTACGCTCAATTTTGGAAAATGTATTGCTTGATACAATGTATGATTTACCCTCAATAGAAAATCTTGCAAAAGTTGTCATAGATGAAGGTGTAATCAAGGGCGAATCTAAACCGCTTATGATTTATGAATCATCGGAAATAACAAAAGCTGCTTCTGATTAAACTGACAAGATATACTTTATGGTGATTTTATCACCGGTATACCTTGAAAAATGATTAAGTAAACTCCATTAATAGGTTATATCCTTAATACAGAGGCAATATGGAAACACAATCTAAAGAATCCCCTATGATTTGTCCGGTACTTCCATTACGAGATGTAGTGGTATATCCACATATGGTCATCCCTTTATTTGTCGGAAGAGGCAAATCCATAAAGGCGCTAGATCTCGCCATGGAAGGAAATAAACAAATTTTGCTTGTTGCCCAAAAAAGTGCGAGCGAGGACGACCCGAAAATAGATGAGATATATAAAGTAGGAACTTTATCCAATATCTTGCAAATGCTGAAATTACCAGATGGAACAATCAAGGTATTGGTAGAAGGGTCTAGTCGGGTGAAGATACTGGAATTTACAAAGGCAGATGAGATGTTTGCCGCGTCAGTAGAATTGATTGAAGAAGATGATGTAGATCAACGTGAGTTGGATATACTCAGTCGTTCAACGATGCATCAGTTTGAGCACTACATTAAGCTTAATAAAAAAGTCCCGCCTGAAATATTATCCTCGGTAGCAGGAATCGATGAGCCTAGCAGATTGGCGGATACCATTGCTGCACACATGGCCATACGATTAGACGAAAAACAGAAAATTCTTGAATTGATTGATGTATCCAAACGACTGGAACATATTATCAAATTGATGGAATCTGAGATTGACTTGTTGCAAGTAGAGAAACGCATTCGTGGCAGAGTTAAATCTCAGATGGAAAAAAGTCAGCGAGAGTACTATCTGAATGAGCAAATGAAAGCCATTCAGAAGGAATTGGGTGAAATGGAAGATGTACCCAATGAAATCGAGGATCTTACTCAGAAAATTGAAAATTCAGGGATGCCTAAAGATACCAAGGCAAAAGCTTCATCTGAATTAAACAAATTAAAGATGATGTCGCCAATGTCTGCAGAGGCAACGGTGGTAAGAAACTATTTAGATTGGCTAGTCAGTGTCCCATGGAAGAAGAAAAGCAAAATTTTCAGGGATATTAATAAGGCAGAGAAAATTCTGGATGAAGATCATTATGGATTGGAAAAGGTCAAGGATAGGATACTGGAATATTTAGCCGTACAGGAGAGAGTGAAAAAATTAAAAGGCCCGATTATATGTTTGGTTGGTCCCCCAGGTGTTGGCAAGACCTCACTGGGTAAATCCCTTGCAAGGGCAACTAACCGAAAATTTATTCGTATGTCCTTAGGTGGGGTACGTGATGAGGCAGAAATAAGAGGGCATCGTCGGACTTATATTGGTTCTATGCCGGGCAAAATTATCCAAAGCATCTCCAAAGCAGGAACAAAAAATCCACTAATTTTACTTGATGAAGTGGATAAAATGGCGATGGATTTTCGTGGCGATCCAGCATCGGCATTATTGGAAGTACTGGATCCTGAACAAAACAATTCGTTTAACGATCATTATCTGGAAGTTGATTATGACCTTTCTGAAGTAATGTTTGTTACAACATCAAATAGCCTGAATATTCCACCTGCATTGTTAGACAGAATGGAAGTCATTCGTCTTTCTGGGTATACAGAAGATGAAAAGATAAATATCGCCAAGGAATATCTAATACCAAAACAGATAAAGGCAAACGGTCTTAATGATAAAGAAATAACATTTCACGAGGGATCTATTAGGGACATCATTCGCTATTACTCACGCGAGGCAGGGGTCCGGAATCTGGAACGCGAGATTGCAAATATCTGCCGTAAGGTAGTAAAACAGTTGATAAAGAAACCTGAAACAAAGGCTCGTGCGATTACACCAAAACAACTTGAGAAATTACTTGGTGTAAAACGTTTTAGATTCGGTCGAGCAGAAGAAGAAGACAGAATAGGTCAGGTAACAGGACTAGCGTGGACAGAAGTCGGAGGCGAATTGTTGACGATTGAAGCTGCAATAGTACCGGGTAAAGGAAAAGCAACGCGTACAGGTAAACTGGGCGAGGTAATGCAGGAATCAATAGAAGCAGCAATGACAGTTGTCAGGAGCAGGAGTGAAAGTCTAGGTATAAATGCTAAATTCTATCGAGAAAATGATTTTCATATCCATGTTCCAGAAGGGGCGACGCCTAAAGATGGACCAAGTGCAGGCGTTGCCATGTGCACAGCGTTGGTATCTGCTCTTTCGGGAATACCCGTACGTTCCAGCGTTGCAATGACTGGTGAAATAACGCTACGTGGTGAAATCTTGCCAATAGGTGGATTGAAAGAAAAATTATTAGCTGCATTAAGAGGTGGAATTAAAACAGTTTTAATACCTTGGGAAAACGAAAGAGAGTTGACTGAGATTCCCAAGAACATCAAACAGAATTTAGATATTTGTCCTGTTCGATGGATTGATGAGGTATTGGAAATTGCGTTACAACATTTGCCACAGCCTTTATCAAAAAGTGATGTTAAGGGTGACCGGGTTAAGAAGGACGAAAAAGCCACAGATGAAACCAATGACGATATGATTCGCGCGCACTAGTCAAGCCTAACTTGGACTTACATGTTACTTATATAAATATATTCAATTTTTCTATTACTTTGCTTGACGTAAATCTGGTCAGTTGATATAAAGAATCCATTGAAATTTCTACTCTGAAAAATTTCATTTCACCAATTTACATTTTCTTCTCAGGGAAGAATCATGAGGTTTGAATTATATGAATAAAGCTGATTTGATCGATGCAGTTGCAGATTCTGCTGACATTTCGAAAGCCGCTGCAGGAAGGGCTCTGGATAGTGCAATTGCAGCTATAACAAAGGCATTAAAGAAGGGTGACAGTGTAACTTTAGTTGGTTTTGGTACATTTACTGTTCGTAAACGAAGCGCTAGAATGGGTAGAAATCCCAGAACTGGCGAAAGTATTAAAATTAAGGCTTCAAAAGTACCTGGATTCAAACCTGGAAAAGCCCTCAAGGATACAATAAACTAGCTGTTATCCTTGGGTGCTTAGCTCAGTTGGGAGAGCGTCGCCCTTACAAGGCGAATGTCGGGGGTTCGAACCCCTCAGCACCCACCAAACTCCGGAGTGGTAGTTCAGTTGGTTAGAATACCGGCCTGTCACGCCGGGGGTCGCGGGTTCGAGTCCCGTCCGCTCCGCCAGATTGATTTACGGGTGTACCTGGTTTAAGGTACGCCCGTTTTCTTTGAGTTCAATAATAACGATAGTATATGACTTATGTTACAAGCAATTAGAAGCATTTTCACAGGTTGGATGGCCGTACTCTTTGTTGGTCTGTTAATCATTCCCTTTGCCTTTTGGGGAATTGATTCATATTTTAATAATGCCGCAAATATCAGTGCCGCTAATGTTAATAGTGTGAATATCACCCTGGCTGAATATCAGAAATCATTTCAGAATATTCGTCGGCAATTACAAAATATCAGTCCCGCCCTGGCAGAGCAAAATGATTTCATTCAACAGCAGACCCTGGATAAATTGGTTGAAAGAATATTGTTGATGGAAATAAAAGGAGAGTTGGGACTAAGAGTCAGTGAGGATCAGATCCGAAGTGCTATATATGAAATACCCGCATTTAATAATCCTGAGGGATTTGCCCCCGTAGCCTATCAAAATTACCTGTTATCCTCGGGATATACACCCACTTTATTTGAAGCAGAATTACGCGAGGATATGAGTCTAGAACAGCTACAAGCAGGCATACTAGCCACTACGATAGTAACGCCTGATGAATTAAAAAGAATCGTCGCGTTCGAGAAACAAACACGGGATATTCAATACACAACTATTTCATATGACTCGTTTAGAGAACAAATGGAGGTTAGTAATAGTGAGATCCAAACATACTATGATGACCATACCAGTGATTTTACAAGCCCGGAACAAGTAAATCTTTCATATTTATTACTGTCAATCGATAGTGTTGCGCAGGAAGTAGATGCAACTGAAGAAGATATACTCGCGTATTTTGAAAATTTTCGTCAGAACTACAGCGTAGCTGAAAGAAGAAAAGTTAGACAAATACTTATATATGCTGAAGGCGATGAAAACATGGAAAATGCTGCCAATGTCGCCGATCAGATATATGAGCTTATTGCTAATTCTGATTCCAGTTTTGAAGACGCACAAAACCAGTTTGATAGTGATGAAATAACAGTTGAAGCCAGTGATTTTGGATTTTTAAACGAAGGCGTATTGGATACTGAAATTGACGAGGTTGTTTTTAGTGCGGAAATCGGTGTAGTAAGCCGTCCTATATTGTCAGAATATGGTTACCAAATTGTAGTCGTGGATGAAGCCACAGGCGGTGATAGTCCAACTTTTGATCAGGTTAGTGTAGAAGTTGAAACCGATTATCGGAGAGAACTAGCAGAAAAGAAGTTTTTTCAACTCTATGATGAATTGGCTGTTTTGACATTTGAACATCCTGAATCACTAGAACTTGCCTCTGAATCACTTGGATTGCCCGTGCTAGAAAGTGGTCTTATGTCGCAATTGGGGGGTAGTAACTCCCTGCTTAGTAATCAAAAAGTTATCGCTGCTGCATTTAGCGATGAAGTTTTAATCATGGGTAATAACAGTGATTTAATTGAACTGGACTCTGATCGAATAGTTGTAATTCGAGTTCAGGAACACAATCAACAACAGGTATTACCTTTATCTGAAGTACGTGAAACCATTGAGGCCCGGTTACTTTTTGAAAAAGGTTCTGAAAAAACACAATCTGTTGGTCAGGAAATAATTGCTAAATTGGAACAAAACATTGATCCTGCCGCGTTGGCTATGGAGTATTCCATTATTTGGGCAGAAAGAAACGGAGTGCGTAGAGATAACACAGAGTTAGACAGAAATATAATTGAGACAGTATTCAACTCAGGTAGACCACAAAATGGTAATAGTGTTGTAGCTGGTAGCCAATTAATTCAGGGTGATTACGCTGTTGTCCGTGTAAATACAGTGACTAATGTGGAATCTGATTCGATTTCAGAAGAAGACATAGTGACGGTGAAGAATCGTGTATCCCAAAATCGTGCATCAAAAACCTGGTCAAGTATTATTAGTGATCTACGTACTGATGCATCGATAGAAATATATGAAAATAATCTGAATTAATCTATTGCTTTATAGTCGTCCTGACTTATATAGAATTTTTCGATTACTGCTGACCCTACGCTGTCTCCCCAAACATTCACTGTTGTACGAACCCTGTCCAGAAACCAATCTACAGCAAGAATTAATCCTACGCCTTCCAGAGGTAAATTGACCGCGGTAAGAACAAGCGCCATGGTTACCAGACCGGCCTGAGGTATTCCAGCAGCACCAATAGCTGCCAGAGTTGCCGTGATAAAAATTATGGTTTGCTGAAAGAAGGTCATATCAAGTCCGTATGCCTGCGCAATAAACATAACAGCTACCGCTTCATACAGGGCCGTCCCATCCATATTTACTGTTGCCCCCAGTGGTAGTACAAATTTGACTACCCGTTTTTGCACGCCCGCTTCTATGGCGCATTCCATAGTCAGTGGCAGGGTAGCTGTAGAACTAGCGGTACCAAATGCGGTAACCAGGGCCCGGAGCATAGTAAAAATGAAATTTTTCCCTCGTTTTGCGAGGACTATAAGAACACCGGACAAAAACAGGAAGTGTATAAACAATGCCAAGATAACGGTAAATATATACCAGCCAACTTTTGAGATTTCTACTAATAAGGCTTCACCGCCACCTGTTTCCCCTAATTTTGATGCAATCAAGGCGAAGATACCGATAGGTGATAGATACATAAGCCATATCACCAGTTTCATCATCACGTCATTTAAACCCTCAAAAAAACCGATAATTGTGTTCCCACGTTTTCCAATTGTAGTCAGGGCAATACCAAATATCAGACAGAAGACAATTATGGGTAATATTTGAGAATTAGCCGCGGCATTAATCAGGTTTGGTGTCACCAGGGTTTGTATAATATCTGCAATGCCAGTGGCATCTTTGCCGATGATTTCAATTGGAATTGACTGACTTAACTCAGTGGAAGTAGTAACACCCGGTTTAACGATATTTACTATAATCAGACCAATAAAAACGGCAATTGCAGTAGTACAAAAATAATACAATACGGTGATACCACCCAACTTACCTAGAAGTCTGACATCCCCAATAGCAGTAATACTGGTAATCACCGCTGCAATAATCAAGGGAACAATCATCATTTTCAGGGCATCGAGGAAGAGTGCCCCTATCCATGCTATGGATGACATTGCTTCGCCAAAAAACCAGCCACAGAAGACACCTGCGATAGCCCCGATGAGTACACCCCAGAGTAAAATATTATTTTTCATTATTTATATATGAATAGTTGATTAAGCAGAGCCTGCAATATTATATCCACAGTCTACATAAGTTATCTCACCTGTAACAGCCGAAGCCAAATCAGAACAAAGAAACGCGGCTACATTACCGACTTCATCTATGGTCACATTTCGACGCAGCGGGGAATTTTCCTCTACATGGTTCAAAAAGCCTCTCAATCCCTTAATGCCTGATGCTGCAAGTGTCCGTATCGGTCCAGCCGAAACAGCGTTGACACGGATGTTCTCTGGCCCGAGGCTCGTAGCCATATAACGAACATTTGCCTCAAGGCTGGCCTTTGCTACACCCATTACGTTGTAATTGGGCATGGCAACCACTGCACCAATATATGATAAAGTTAACATTGCTGCATTTCTTCCTTTCATCATAGGAAGAGCCGCCTTGCCCAGTGCGGAAAAACTGTATGAACTAATGTCATGGGCCATCAAGAATCCTTCACGTGTTAGATTATCCAAATAACTGCCTTCAAGCATTTCTCTGGGGGCAAAAGCTGCTGAATGTATCAGGATATCCAGACCATCCCAGGTAGTTTTTAACTGGTTAAATACTTCAGAGATTTGATCATCATCAGTAAGCTCGCACGGTAATACTATTTCAGAGTTTAGTTCCCTGGAAAATTTATCTACCCGATCTTTAAGCTTGTCATTTTGATAAGTAAAAGCCAATTCAGCACCTTCTCTGTGCAAGGCCTTGGCGATACCCCATGCAATGGATCGATTACTGGCAACACCGGTCACCAGGGCACGTTTTCCGTCTAACATTCCCATATTATCCCCTCACGAATATTATTAATTGAATCTTCTCTATTTTGACATGCCAGGACACAAAAACAAATAGCTTGAATTACAGCGCAGTGTCATGCGTTGTTGCAATATTCATATATTTTTTTCTTTCATTGATGGGATCAGGGACCGGAATGGCTGATAACAATGCCCTGGTGTATGGATGTTTTGCCTGAGTAAAGACTGTTTCCGTATTATCCGTTTCAACTATCTTGCCTTGATACATAACCGCGACTCTGTCCGACATGTAACGTATGACAGATAAATCATGAGAAATAAATAACATAGTGAGATTATTTTTCTTAACTAAATTTAATAATAGTTCCAGAATCTGCGCCTGTATCGTAACATCCAGAGCGGATACAGGTTCATCAGCAATGATCAATTTTGGTTTAAGTGCAATGGCTCGGGCAATAGCGATACGTTGGCGTTGACCACCGGAAAATTCGTGAGGATATTTTCGAATGTGTTGTGGTTCCAGACCTACATCAAGCATTAATTCTTTTGTCTCTGATAATACTTTAATGGAACTTGTGACCCCTCTTATCTGCAGTGCCTCAGCCAGGGCATCAAATACCGTCATGCGTGGATTCAAAGAAGCATATGGGTCTTGAAATATCATTTGGAATTCACGGCGGTATAATTTTAGTTCTGATGTGCTAAGCCCTGCCAGATCTTGCTTCCCTAAAATAATATGACCACCATTTATGTCAACCAGTCGCATAACTGACCGCCCCAATGTTGATTTGCCACTGCCGGATTCGCCGACCAGGCCAAGTGTCTCACCTTCGTATATTTTAATAGATACATCATCTACTGCTTTAACGAGATTATTATTTGATGAAAACCATTGGCTCTGGTTTTTAAAATAGGTTTTTAAATGTTGTATGTTGACGAGTAAGTTTGAATTACTTCGATCTTCCATTGGATATATGTCTGATTTAGACTTGGTTGGAATCGATGCAAGTAAATTTTTGGTGTATTGATGCTTGGTATGATAAAAGATTTCCTCTGCAGTGCCTTCTTCTACAACCATTCCTTTTTCCATCACTAGTATGTAATCGGCAATACCTGATATAACCCCTAAATCATGGCTCACAAAAATGACAGCAATATTAGTTTTCTTTTGTATTTTCTTGATAAGCTGGAGAATCTGCGCCTGTATCGTAACATCCAGAGCGGTTGTGGGTTCATCAGCGATCAATATTTCAGGTTTGTTAATTAAGGCCATAGCAATCATAACGCGTTGACGCATACCACCAGACAATTGGTGCGGATATTGAGTCATCAGTCTATCCGGCTCCGGTAAACCAACTTCATTCAGCATATCGATTGCTAGTGGCCATGCCTTTTTACGAGACATGTTTTTATGTAAAGTCAGCGGTTCAATTAACTGTGTGCCAATTTTTAAATAAGGATTGAGTGAGGTCATGGGATCCTGAAATATCATAGATATTCTATTGCCACGAATAGATCGTAATCTTTTATTATTAAATTGAAGAATATTTTCACCATCTAGTTCAATCGTACCTCCTTCGATTCTGGCAGGCGGCATTGGTAATAAACCCATAATGCTGGAACATAAAACGGATTTACCACTACCAGACTCACCAACAATGCATAACGTTTGGCCACGTTCTAGAGTAAAACTGGCTTCTTGCACAGCATTTACTTTACCTTCACGAGTGTGAAAACTAATAGATATGTTTTTGATAGTAAGTAAGGACACTAGATTAATTTTTAGCGGATCTGGGGTCCAGGGCATCTCGCAATCCATCACCCAAAAAATTTAATGAAAATAATGTTAATGTTAATGTCAGCGCTGGATATATTAATAACCATGGATATTCTTCCATAGTCTCAACCCCATTTGATATTAATGAACCCCAGGAACTCATTGGAGCTTGTATGCCAAGTCCTAAAAAACTAAGAAAGGATTCAAGCAAGATTACACCAGGAATAGTTAATGTTGTATAAACAACAATAGGTCCGAGTACATTTGGCAGTATATGTTTAAAAATGATCTTCCTGCGTGGGAGTCCCATGCTAATGACTGCATCAATGTATTCCTGATTACGGATACTCATGACCTGACTGCGGATGATTCTGGCCATGGTCAACCATTCCACAGCACCAATCGTAATAAACAATAAATATATATTCCTGCCGAACACAACCATTAGCAGGATTATAAAAATAGTAAATGGTAAGGCATATAGCACATCAACAATACGCATCATGATCATGTCTACGCGTCCGCCCAGATAACCGGAGGTTGTTCCCCATAGCACGCCAATAGTAAGTGCCACTGAGGTCGCAAGAAAGCCAACCATTAATGATACTCGACCACCAAATAATATTCGTGTAAATAGATCCCTGCCTAGCGTATCGGTACCCAACCAGTGATCATTAGACGGTGGTGACGCGCCAAGAATCAGATTTTGTTCTTCATATGAATAAGGTGCAATTAAATCTGCAAAGAGGGAAACCATTATGAAAAAGACCAGGACAATAAAACCAAAAACAGCAAGTCTGTTCTGCATAAGTCTTGTTAATGCGTCTTGCCATAATGAACGGCCTTGCTGAAACTTATTCAGTTCTGCTATTTCAGCCATTCTTAATCTTTGTCTTCATATGTAATACGTGGATTAAGCATGGCGGATAATATATCTGAGAGTAAATTGAATGCGACGATTAATGTTGCGAAGAATATTGTTGTCCCCATAATCATGGTGTAGTCACGATTAAAAGCAGCCTGGATATAAAGGCGTCCTATGCCTGGGATCTGAAATATTGTCTCAATAATAAAAGACCCGGACAATAGCCCAGCAAAGGCAGGTCCAAGAAATGTAATGACAGGTAACAATCCACCTCTTAAACTATGTTTCAAGATAATATCTACTTCAGATAGTCCTTTTGAACGGGCGGTTCGAATAAATTCCTGAGATAAAATTTCCAGCATTCCACCTCGCGTCATTCGTGCAATATAGGCAGCATAGGCAAATCCGAGTGTAAATGAGGGCAAGACTTTATCCAATGGTGAATCGCCCCAACCCGATACCGGAAACCATCCCAGCCATATGCTGAATATCAGAACTAAGAGGGGCGCCATTAAAAACGACGGCAAACAAATTCCAATCATAGATATTGTCATTGATGCATAGTCTTGTGCTGAATTGGGACGTACGGCTGCGATGAGTCCTGCACTGATACCAATGGAGAGGGCTAGTATCATTGCGTAAAACCCCAACTCTAGCGTTACAGGAAGACCTGTGGCAATCATTTCCGTCACACTACGATTTACGTATTTAAACGAGGGGCCAAGATCACCTTGAATAAGATTTTTCAGGTAATCAAAGTATTGTTCGTATACAGGCGCGTTCAGGTTATAGCGTTCGTTAAGATTTCTTAATATTTCAGGTGATATTTTTTTTTCCGAATCAAACGGGCCACCCGGCGCTGCATGTATAAGCGCAAATGTGACAGTGATGACTAATAACAAGACAGGTATAGCCTGAAGAATTCTAAAAAAGATAAATTTCAACATCAGGAGGGGTAATTATTTTAAATTAGTGATCTGAAAGAAAAACTTTTTTGAAAGGAAAATATGTCATCACATTAGGATAAATCCCTTGAACTTCTGGCTTAACCAGATTGACACTGGATTCATAATAAACCGGGGCGATGGGTGATTCAGCCATGAGTATTTTTTCTGCCGCCTGGAACAGGGCATATCGATCGGCTTTATTTACAGTTCGGTTGGCTTTCTTGATTAAGTCGTCATATTCGGAATTGGACCAACCGGTGTGGTTTTGACCATTGTTGGTCATAAACATACTCAGAAAATTTTCAGGATCGGCATAATCTGCCACCCAGGCGGCCCTTGCGATTTCGTAGTCTTTCGCAAGTCTGTTGTTGAGATACACAGCCCATTCCTGATTGGTCAGTGTGATATCGATATTCAGCGTTTTTTTCCACATCTGTTGCAATGCCGTGGCGACCCGTTGATGGTTGTTGAGGGTATTAAACAATAATTCCGCAGTGGGGAACCCTTCTCCATTGGGGTATCCCGCTTCGGCCAGTAGTTGTTTTGCCTGATCAGGGTCAAATTCAATCCTGGCCTTTGTTGTATAGCCGGCAATATCCGGCGGGGTAAACGCATGGGCAGGTCGCCTGCCTCCTTTTACCACATTGTCAGTAATCATTTTGCGATCGATGGCCATGGATAAGGCACGCCGTACCAGGACGTTGTCAAACGGCGGTATTGTCGTATTAAAAAGATAATAATATATTCCAAGATAGGGTGTAATTCGAATGTGATCAGGTTGGTCTCGTTGGTATACCACAATCTTGTCTGTCAGTACCTGACCATCCAGGGTCATATGGATCTGACCGGTACGGAACATGCGTTCTTCTGTCTGCTTGTTAAACACGGGGTAATAATGTATTTCATTTAAACGTACTGCATCGGCATCCCAATATTGAGGATTTTTTTCAACTACAATTACTTTATTCGGCACCCATTCCTTTAATTTAAACGGTCCATTACTTACAAGATTTTCCGGGCGTGTCCAACCCGTGCCTCTTTCTTCCATGGTACCAAATGACTCTATGGTCTGTTTCGGAACGATGTAGGTACTATGATGATCCAGTAATTGCAGGAAATAAGGTGTAGGTGTGTGTAATGTCACAACCAGAGTCTGGTCGTTTAATGCCTTCGCCCCTACTTGCGAAAAGTCAGAAATCTCACCGGTGTTATAGGCCTCCGCATTGCTTATCACATAGAGCATATGGGCATATTCACTGGCCATAGTTGGAATTAATGCCCGTTGCCAGGAATATACAACATCGTCTGCAGTTATAGTTTTACCATCAGACCAACGGGCATCATCACGAAGATGAAATGTATAGGTAGTTAAATCGTCAGATATCTCCCAGGAACTCGCAACACCAGGAATGGGTTCCAGGGTTGCCGGGTCTCGCGACAAAAGACCTTCGAATAGACTTTTCTGAATATAAAATTCCGGCATGCCGGTGGTGATATGGGGGTCCAGGTCTTCTGGCTCATGGCCATTATTGACATACAGAATTTGAGGGTTACTTTCTCCTACTACACTTTCGAGTTGCTGGTTATCGCTGCAGGCGGATAAAAGCAATCCTGAAATAAGTAATAAAAGAGTTGATGTCCTGGTAATGTAGTTTACGATGTTTGAAGTTTGCATTTAGTTACGCGCCAGGTATATGTCCTTGTAGGAGATATTATCCAGCAGATTATTATTCCAGCCTTTGACATCGGTCGATATCAATCTGACACGGGTATAATAGTAAATCGGAATAAGCGGCACTTCATTAGTTATAATCTTCTCCGCTTCTTGATATATGCGGAATCTTTCATTTTTATCGCTTATGTTTACCGCCTTTTTTATCAGCGCATCGTATTCTGGGTTGGCCCATCCAGTATTGTTCATGCCGCTGTTAGAGGTAAAGCTATCCAGAAAGTCACCCGGATCGGCAATACCTGCAAGCGCCCCCATCCTGGAGATATCATAGTTTTTTTGTTTTTGTGTATCGAGAAATACCATCCATTCCTGATTCACCAGTGTAACTTCGATGTTCAAAATGGATTGCCACATTTGTTGAATAGCAAGGGCGATCTGTTGATGGCCTTCCAGAGTATTATATAGAATTTCAAAAGCAGGGAAGCCTTGTCCATCCGGATATCCGGCTTCCGCAAGAAGTTCTTTTGCTTTACCAGGATTGTATTCAATCCCTGACTGTGGTTCATATCCATTCGGGTCGATAGGGTTTAATGAATAGGCAGGAATCTGTCCTCCCTTTGTAATATTGTTGACTATTTGTTCTCGATTTATGGTCATTGCCAATGCTTTCCTAACGCGGATATCGCTGAGTTCGGGTCGCGTTGTATTAATCAGGTAGTAATATGTACCGTAAATAGGGAATATTCTGAGTAACTCAGGTGTTTCATTTTTATATTGCTCAATCTTTTCTGATACAAGTCCGTTTATAATATGCAATTGCCTTGTACGAAACATCCGTTCTTCTGTGGTAGCGTTCTCAATGGGGTGAAAATGGATACCGTTAAGCTTCACTTTGTCACTATCCCAGTAGTATTCATTGCGAGTTACAGTAATAATTTTATTTGGTACCCATTCATCAAGTTTAAACGGACCGTTTCCTATATGATTACCCGGTCGAGTCCAGGATGTACCTCGATCCCACATATCCCCATGCGATTCAATCGTCTTTTTGTGTACGGGGTATATGTCAGCCATGAGTTCGAGAAATACTGGCCAATCTTTTTCCATAGTGAATACCAGGGTGTGGTCATCGCTGGCTTTTATCCCAACCTGATTAAAGTCTGTAGTTTTGCTGGTGTTAAATGCTTCAGCATTGACGATTGAATAATAAGAATAGGCATACTCATTAGCGAGCTGCGGATGCAGTATACGGTTCCATGAATAGACAAAATCATGGGCGGTAACCGGGTCTCCGTTCGACCATCTGCTGTTCTGCCTGATATGAAAGGTATAGGTCAGGTTGTCATCCGAGATTTCCCAGGACTTTGCAACACCAGGCATTAATTCCAGCGTTTTTGTGTTATACGTCAGCAGTCCTTCAAAGAGGGCGACTCCCAGGCGTCTCTCGGGGACACCAGTGACCGTATGCGGGTCAAGGTCCTGAGGTTCTGTCCCATTTCCCATATGTAAGATCTGGTTTTCAGTACCACTGTCCACATTACTTATCTGGTCCTGACTACAGGCACTACAAAACAGTGCATAGAACATCACAACAAGGTAAAATCTTGGCTTAATCAAGTAGTTAGAATTCATAGTGATGAATTTACTCATTTGAACTAATATAATTTTCCTGAATCTGAATTGATAGATTCTACCACTAAAAACGGATATTACGTCAGCCATACATATTTTCTTATCAGGAACCCAACATGATTGTAAATAACCTTAAAGAAGTCATTGCATTTACTTTATTTTGTATTTGCTTCAGTCAAGCTAGCCAGGCAAATCATGCCTTTGGTATGGGCTATGAACCAAAATATAAGGAAGATTTCTCCCATTTTGATTATGTGAATCCAGATGCCCCTAAGGGCGGCACCTTAAACCTTTCTGTATTCGGTACCTTTGAAACCCTGAACCCCTATTTGCTCAAAGGATTGTTTGCGATGGGTCTAGATGGCCTGGTTTTTGAGCATCTTGGTGTATCAAGTATGGATGAGCCATTTAGTATGTATGGTCATCTCGCTAAAGAAATGATCCTTGCAGAAGATGAACTTTCTATAACGTTTATATTAGAAGACGATGCAACATTCTCCGATGGGTCGCCGGTACTAGCAGAGGATGTTAAAGCTACCTTTGAATATCTCCTGAGTGATAAGAGCTTGCCGTTTTATCGATTTTATTATGGCGATGTGAAAGACGTTGAAGTGCTTGGTTCACGTATTGTTAAATTTAATTTCAAAAATCGAAATGCAGAATTACACATGATATTAATCCAGCTGCCTGTTTTTTCACCGAACTGGATCGGAGACAAGGAATTTGACGAAGTTATAACTGATATTCCAATTGGTAGCGGCCCCTATGTCGTTGATAGCTTTGGCGTTGGGAGTTATATCACATTTAAACGGAATCCGAATTACTGGGGTAAGGATAAAAACACCGTAAGTGGTATGTATAATTATGACCAGATTACCTTTAAGTATTACAAGGACACTAATGTTGCCCGGGAGGCATTGAAGGCAGGTGAATTTGATTTTTATTTTGAAAATACTTCAAAAAGCTGGGCCACAGAATACAATGGGCCTCTGTTTACAAGCGGCAAGATCATTACAAAGGAATTACCAGACGGGGCTAATGCGGGTCTACAAGGACTAATATTTAATCTCAGACGGAAAAAGTTCCAGGACAAACGGGTTAGACAAGCCATGAATCTTGCCTTTGATTTTGAATGGTCCAATAAAAATCTTTTTTACGGCCAATATAAACGCAATAACAGTTACCACAGTAATAGCGATTTAGCGGCAAGGGGGAAACCAGCTGGGTTGGAATTGGCAATTCTGAAAGAACTGGGCGACTCTGTCCCGTTAGAAATTTTTGAAGAAAAGAATCCACCTCCTTCCACGGCACCGCCTAACTCAATCCGCAATAATCTCATCAAGGCCAAGAATCTCCTGGATGAGGCGGGCTGGACACTGGGTCAAGACAAAGTACTAGAGAAAAATGGTGAGCGTCTGGAGATCGACTTTCTGGTAGTCAGCCCAGCATTTGAACGTATACTTGCTCCCTACGCACAAAACCTTTCCCGAATTGGAATAAAGGTGAATTATCGTACGGTTGATACATCACTTTATATCCGCCGAGCAGAAAATTTTGAATTTGACATGATGGTCTATCCCATAGGTGAATCTGAGTCACCCGGTAATGAACAAAAGGAATTTTTCCATTCATCAGCTGCGGACGTTCCAGGTTCACGCAACTTGATAGGGATAAAAGACCCAATGTTAGACAAGTTAATCGACAAGGTCATTTACGCGCAAAACAGGGAAGAGCTGGTGGCGGCCACGAGGGCAATGGATCGCGTGCTCTGGTATGGTGATTACCTGGTGCCAACCTGGTATACCAACGTACACAGGGTCGCCTACTGGGACAAATTTGGCATCCCGGAGATATTGCCAGTCTATTATCTTCCACCAATAAACGTGTTGCAATTATGGTGGGCAAAATCGGCTGAATGAAGATCTATGTACTGAAAAGGTTGTTATTAATGATCCCCACAATATTCGGGATCATGCTCATAACCTTTACCGTTACCCAGTTTGTCCCCGGTGGGCCTGTAGAACAGATGATCAGTCAGTTGCGCGGTTCTGCAGCACAGGGAGAGACTGGTAGCAGGTCTATAAACTATAGGGGGGACAGGGGTTTAGATACGGAACAAATTGAGGAATTAAAGGTTTTATACGGGTTTGATAAACCCCCACATATCCGGTTCATCAAAATGATTAAGGACTATGCCCGGTTTGATCTGGGTGACAGCTATTTCCATCATAGTTCCGTCATGGGTCTGATTATTCAAAAGTTACCAGTTTCTATCAGTCTCGGACTATGGACTTTTTTTATTGTCTATCTGACCTGTATTCCGCTTGGTATTAAAAAGGCCATCAGGGACGGCACAATGTTCGATGTAGCGACCAGTACGATTATCCTGATCGGTTATGCCATACCAGGTTTTATGTTGGGACTTGCATTACTGGTGTTGTTGGGTGGTGGTGGTTTCTGGGATTTATTTCCCTTGCGTGGACTGGTATCTGATAATTTCGATGAGTTATCGTGGTTTGGTAAAACTACAGATTATCTCTGGCATATCACCTTACCCGTCATATCTTCAGTCGTAGGCAGTTTTGCCGTCATGACCTTACTAACTAAAAATAGTTTTATTGAAGAGATACGCAAGCAATACGTGGTAACCGCCAGGGCAAAAGGATTAAGTGAAAACAGTGTGTTATATAAACATGTCTTTAGAAATGCCATTATTCCTTTAGTTACTGCATTCCCAGCTTCATTTATAATGGCATTTTTTGCAGGTAGTCTACTGATCGAAACGATATTTTCACTGGACGGCCTGGGACTGCTTTCCTATAACTCGGTTATTCAGCGTGATTATCCAGTGGTTCTCGGCACATTGTATTTGCTTACAATTTTGGGTCTGATCGCAAAACTTATAACCGATCTCTGTTATGTGTTGATTGACCCACGCATCCAGTTTGATTCTGTAAATAATTAATCATGAGTGATTATCAACCTTTATCACCAGCACGTCGTGCATGGCTAAGATTTAAATCACAAAAACGGGCATATTATTCATTAGTAATATTTAGCATCCTCTTTATTATCAGCCTGTTCGCTGGTGTGTTGAGTAATGATAAGCCTTTATTAATTAATTACGATGATGAATTGTATTTTCCCTTATTCGTAAGCTATACAGAAACTCAGTTCGGTGGCATATTTGAAACAGAAGCGGACTATACGGATCCCTTTGTAAGAGAGGCCATCACCACTAATGATAACTGGGCGGTATATCCTCCTAATCCATATTCATTCGATACTATAAATTTTGATACCACCCATCCCAATCCTGCGCCGCCTTCATCGACAAACCTACTTGGAACAGATGACCGAGGGCGCGACATATTTGCCCGTTTAGTATATGGATTTCGAATTTCGGTTTTATTTTCATTTGCCTTGACTATCATTGGTGTAGTCATTGGGATTACTGCCGGTGCCTTACAAGGATATCTAGGTGGTCGGTTTGACCTGATTAGTCAGCGTTTGATTGAGATATGGGGATCGATGCCTGAGCTATATTTATTGATAATCTTCGCCTCTATATTTGAACCCAGTATCCTGCTGCTATTGGTTTTATTGTCATTATTTGGCTGGATGGGCTTGTCTGATTATGTTCGTGCAGAATTCTTACGAGGAAGAAACCTGGAATATGTGATGGCAGCTAGGTCCCTGGGTGTATCAAATATCGCTATTATGTGGCGTCATCTTTTGCCCAACGGTATGACACCGGTAATCACGTTTTTACCTTTTCGTGTTAGTGGCGCGATTTTGGCCTTGACCAGCCTTGATTTTCTCGGATTAGGCGTGCCGCCCAGTACACCCAGCCTGGGTGAACTATTGAAGCAGGGAAAGGAGAATCTAGAGGCATGGTGGATCGTCTTCAGCACTTTTAGTGTACTTGTGGGGACCCTTTTATTATTGATTTTTATTGGTGAAGGACTGCGCGAGGCCATGGACACGCGCAAGAATTCCAGTTAACTATGACTACTCCCCTAATAAGTGTAGAGAATCTAAGTATTGCCTTTGGCAGATCATCGAATACATCACAGGTAGTACATAACATCAGTTTTTCAATCCCGGATAGAGATACCATTGCTATTGTTGGTGAGTCAGGATCCGGCAAGACCGTAACGGCATTATCCTTACTGAACCTGCACGACCCTTATAATGTTCATTTTCCTAGTGGAAAAATAATGTATCAAGGCAAAGATATATTATCGCAAACAGAAGATCAGTTAAGAAATATACGCGGCAAAGATATCGCCATGATCTTTCAGGAGCCGATGAATTCCCTGAATCCTGTTTACACCATAGGTGAGCAATTAATTGAACCATTAATTCTGCATTTGGATTATAGCCGAGAGAAGTCGCGAAAATATATGTTGGAGTTGTTGGATCGAACAGGGATTATAAACCCTCATAAGCGTTTCGATGATTATCCGCATATGTTGTCCGGTGGTCAGCGTCAACGAGTTATGATCGCAATGGCATTGGCCTGTAATCCTAAATTGTTAATTGCGGATGAACCCAGTACGGCCCTTGATGTCACCATTGAAGCACAAATTCTGGACTTAATTAAAGACCTACAAAAAGAATTTGAAATGGCGGTGTTATTAATTACACATGATCTTGGAATTGTAAAAAAGTTCGCAAGACATACTATCGTCATGCAGGATGGGATAATTGTTGAGCAAGGAGAGTCTAAGAGTATTTTTTCTACGCCAAATCATCAATACACAAAACATTTGCTGGCCAGTCAGCCTGAACGTCTGGTAGATAACGATGAAACTAAAAATGCTAAAAAGTTATTGTCCGCAAAGAATATACGATGCTATTTTCCAATTAAAGAAGGATTTTTTAAACGTACTGTTGATTATGTCAAGGCCGTTGATGATGTGACATTGGAAATTGCAGAGAGAGAAACGGTTGGCATCGTTGGTGAATCTGGTTCCGGTAAAACTACACTGGGCAAATGCCTGTTACGATTACAGTCATGTGAGGGGAGTATATTATTTAATAATGTTGATATAGTTGATATCTCTCCTGGAGCATTGAGAAAAATTCGTAGTGATATTCAAGTTGTATTTCAGGATCCATTTGCCTCTTTGTCACCACGTTTGACCATACAACAAATTCTTATGGAAGGATTGCGAATTCACTTCAAGGACCTGGATCGACAACAGCAACTTGATAAATGTTACAAGGTGCTGGAAGAAGTTGATTTAGAAAAAAATATTCTGACTCGATATCCACATGAGTTTTCTGGGGGACAACGACAACGAATCGCAGTAGCCAGAGTATTGTTACTAGAACCAAAACTTATTGTTCTGGATGAACCAACCAGTGCATTGGATGTCTCTGTGCAAAAGCAGGTGTTGGGTTTATTACGTAACTTACAACTGAAACATGGTATTAGTTATTTGTTTATCAGCCATGATTTAAAGGTCATAAGGGCGATGTCACACAAGGTGTGGGTCATGAAAAATGGTCAAATTGTTGAGAAAGGTAATACACAAGATATATTTGATAATCCTAAGCATCCTTATACCCAGGAATTATTAAATGCCGCACTACATTATCAATAATGATCTGCCTCAGTAAATTGAATATACTTTGACTACAACCAGTATCTAGTGAACTTATACCAGATCGGTTAGTTTCATATCATTTTGCCTAGGACATCATAAACTTAATACGGATAAGTCAGCTTAGAATGATTACACCAGTTGAATATGTAATTAAACTGAGAAATCCGTAGAATTACTTTTTAATCATGTTTAAAGCTAAAGCTTTTTTTAATAGACTGACGTAACCTTGTATAATTGGAATATTTATACTCTTATGAGAAAAATTGATGCCTGTGCAAAGTAAAAAAGCAACGGATAGCAATAATGTTTACATCATTGATGGTAGCCGTACGCCATTTCTAAAATCAGCTGGTGTACCAGGCCCTTTTACGGCATCCGATTTGGCAGTAAATGCTGCCCGTCCATTACTAGCCCGTCAGCCCTTTGCGGCCTCTGATTTTGATGAAGTGATCCTGGGTTGCATTATGCCATCTCCAGATGAAGTAAATATTGGCAGAATAGCTGCATTACGCCTGGGGTGTGGTGAGAAGGTTCCTGGATGGACGGTACAACGTAACTGTGGTTCTGGAATGCAATCTATCGATTGTGGTGTTCAAAATATCATCAATGGGCGTTCTGATCTGGTCTTGGCAGGTGGTACAGAGGCAATGTCTCATGCCCCGTTGATTTTTAATAATGATTTCGCCACCTGGTTAGGAAGACTTACTTACTCAAGATCCACCTCGGACAAGCTTAAACAATTACTGAAGTTTCGACCGGGAATGTTGCGTCCCGTGATCGCGTTAATCAAGGGTTTAACAGATCCTGTAGTTGGATTAAACATGGGGCAAACCGCAGAGGTAATTGCGCATAAGTTTGGCATTACTCGGGAGCAAATGGATGAATACGCAGTGCGTAGTCATTTGCGTCTGGCAAAAGCGCACGAAGACGGGCGGATGCAAGAAATTGAAACGATATATGATACCAGTGGAAATTTTTATGACCATGATACGGGTATGCGTAAGGACAGTTCAGTCGAAAAATTAGCTAAGTTAAGACCAGCATTTGATCGAGATTTTGGTAGCGTAACTGCAGCAAATAGTTCGCAAATCACCGATGGAGCAGCCTGGGTAATACTCGCCAGTGATAAAGCTGTTAAAAAATATAAATTACCCGTCATAGGCAGGATAGTAGATAGTCAATGGGCGGGTTTATTACCACAACAAATGGGGCTGGGTCCTGTCCATGCTATGACCCCAATCATGAAACGTCAGAAGCTGAAGATAGATAATGTAGATTACTGGGAAATCAATGAGGCATTTGCCGCACAGGTACTTTCATGTGTGGCAGCCTGGAAAGATTCAGCCTATTGTCGAAATGAATTATCTCTTCGGTCTGCATTTGGTGAGATTAATATTGATACATTAAATGTCGATGGCGGGGCAGTGGCATTGGGACATCCAGTTGGAACCAGTGGGGCACGTATCGTATTACATCTTTGTAAAGTACTACAGCAAAAGAACGCTAAACGTGGCATGGCCTCTATATGTATTGGTGGGGGACAGGGCGGGGCGATGTTGATTGAAAGAGACTAGTTGCTCGTTACTCGTTACTAGTTGAATCAGAAATCTACTCACGAGCGACTAGCAACGAGCAACTTATAAAGAAGAGATTATGAGTAAAAAAAATATATACAAACATTGGAAAACTGAAACCGATAACGATGGCATCGTCTGGTGTCATATCGATGTTAAAAACAGTTCTACCAATGTCTTGTCCATAGATGTGCTGGAAGAATTCAATGTTCTGTTGGATGCTGTGGCAGAAAAGAATCCTAAAGGCTTGATTATTCTTTCAGATAAGACGAATGGATTTATCGCTGGCGCAGATGTTAAAGAATTTACAACGATCAAAGATGAAAAACATGCGTTGGAGATGCTCAATCGTGGCCATAACGTGTTTAACAAACTCGAATCATTGCATTACCCAACATTATGTCTAATTAATGGATTTTGTCTCGGCGGTGGGATGGAAATGGCATTGGCCTGTGATTACCGGATAGTTCTTGAAAATGATAAAACCAGATTAGGATTGCCTGAGGTATTACTGGGCATTCATCCCGGATTTGGCGGTACTATGCGACTGATCCGGTTGATTGGGCCGATAAATGCCATGCAACTGATGTTACAAGGTCGAACTGTCAATACACGCACTGCAAAGAAGATGGGCATAGTTGATTATGTCGTACCAGAACGTCAGTTTTTGAAATCTGCCCCTCAACTTATCCTCAAGCGTCCAGTGCCCAGGCGGGCGAGCCGAGTTAACAATTTGTTAAATAAATCACCCTTCAGGAAATTGATGGCAGCATACCTAAGACGGCAACTGCGTCAAAAGATAAAGTCTGAGCATTATCCTGCACCCTTTGCGTTAGTCGATATTTGGGAGCAATACGGTGATGATGAGAAGGTATTGTTAAAGGCAGAGGCTTTATCTGTTGCCAAGCTGGCATCCAATAAAACATCACGTAATTTAGTACGCGTTTTTTTGCTACAAGAACAACTCAAGGCGAATAAGAATGTAGAAGGATTTGATCCGCAATATGTTCACGTCATTGGTGCCGGTATTATGGGTGGAGATATCGCAGCATGGTGTGCATTACAAGGTATGACTGTTGCGATACAAGATAGGGAACCCCGGTTTATTGCCCCAGCAATACAGCGTGCTTATAAGCTATTTATGCGTAGATTAAAACATCCAAGATTGGTCCGTGGGGTAATGGATAGATTAACGCCGGATATTACTTCTACTAATGTTGGAAAGGCAGATATCATTATTGAAGCCATAATAGAAAATATTGATGCCAAGACGGAATTGTTTGAAAAAATTGAACCGCATATAAAAGGCAATGCAATCCTGGCAACAAACACCTCCAGTATTGCATTAGAAATATTAAATAAGTCTCTCAAAGATTCATCGAGACTGGTGGGTATACATTTTTTTAATCCAGTAGCAAAAATGCAATTGGTAGAGATTATCTATACCAAAACAACCGGTGAGGAATGGATAAAACAGGCCGAGGCATTTTGTTGCAAAATTGGACGTATTCCATTGAGGGTTAAAAGTTCTCCAGGATTTTTAGTTAACAGGATACTCACGCCCTATTTGATGGAAGCAATGACACTTTATGAAGAAGGTGTCCCTGCAGTATTAATTGATAAAGTTGCTGTAGCGTTTGGAATGCCTATGGGGCCGATAGAACTTGCGGATACGGTAGGACTGGATATATGTCTGTCCGTTGCAAATAATTTATCGGATAAACTAAAAATTGATATTCCCTTTAAACTGGTGGAAATGGTTGGTAAAGGTAATTTAGGCAAGAAGACGGGGAGTGGTTTCTTTCAATATAAAAAAGGGTCTCCGCAAAAGAAAAATGTTGAAATAAATAGTCAGAATCTTCAAGACATAGAAGACAGGTTGGTATTTCGGATATTAAACGAGTGTGCCGCGTGCATGAGAGAAGGATTGGTTGAAAATGCCGATATGTTAGATGCTGGGATGATATTCGGCACAGGATTTCCACCGTTTCATGGCGGCCCATTAAATTATGCAAAGTCGAAAGGGTATGAATATATCATTCAAACATTAAATGCATTAAATGAACGACATGATGATCGGTTTAGTCCTGATAAATATTGGGAAACGATTTTTAACATATCATGACCTTGAAGAATATGGACGTCATCACCCCACAAGAAGCCGGTACTTTACCTGGTTTGTTCAGGAAACGAGTCAGTCGCACACCAGATGCCCCAGCATATCGTTCTTACGATAGTCTAAATGGATTGTGGATGGATATCTCATGGCGCAATATGGAGATTGAGGTAGAACGCTGGGAAAGGTCGCTTTATGCAGAAAAACTGGTGCCTGGTGATCGTGTTGCCGTTATGGCAAGAAATTCCAGGTTATGGGTTACCTTTGATCAGGCAGCATTGGAACTTGGTCTTATCGTTGTCCCAATATATACCGAAGATCGTGCCGACAACGTCCTTTATATACTTAAGAATTCGGGCGCTAAACTTTTATTAATTGGCGGACCATTACAATGGGAACGCCTCACAGGTAAATTAAAGGATGTAGGCACACTTAAACGAGTTGTTGCTATTGCAGAGTGTAATGAGCCACAAAATAAAAAACTGATACAGTTGGATGCTTGGTTAGCAAATGGTGTGGATGTAATTAAGCGTCCAATACTTTCCCCGGGTGATATGGCAACCATTGTCTATACATCCGGTACCACTGGTAAGCCCAAAGGTGTGAAGTTAAGTCATCGTAATATTTTAAGTAATGTTTATAGTTGTGCTCAATCTGGACTTGCAGATGAAGCAAAATTATATTTATCCTTTTTGCCTTTATCTCATACTTTTGAACGTACGGTTGGATATTATTTGCCAATAATGATGGGGGCTGTTGTAGCGCATACCCGCAGTATTCAGGAATTGCCGGCTGATCTGATGATGTTAAAACCCGAAGGCCTGATTTCCGTTCCAAGAATATTTGAAAAAGTATATTCTCGCATTAAAGAAAATCTGGGCAACCAATCAATATTATCTCGTTTTATATTTAATCTAGCCGTCAATACAGGTTGGCATCGCTTTGAATATCACCATAAACGCGCTAGTTGGTCGCCGGTATTATTATTATGGCCATTACTGAAAAAGATGGTTGCAGACAAGGTTATGGCTAAATTAGGAGGGAATCTTAAAGTTGCAATAAGTGGTGGGGCAGCCTTGTCACCTGAAGTATCAAGATTATTTGTTGGTCTGGGTATACCTGTATTCCAGGGGTATGGCTTAACTGAAACCAGTCCTGTGGTAAGTGTTAATACAGTTGCTAATAATATTCCTGCAAGTATTGGAAAGGCATTGGCAGATGTTGAAGTAAAGATTGGTGAGAAAGATGAGTTAATGGTTAAGGGCGATAGTGTCATGATGGGTTACTGGCATAACACCGATGCTACAGCAAAGGTAATTGATGCAGATTCCTGGTTTCATACCGGTGATAAGGCACGTATCGAGGACGGGTTTATTTTTATCACAGGTAGGATAAAAGATATTATTGTCTTGTCTAATGGTGAAAAGGTATCTCCCGTTGATATGGAATTGGCCATAAAGGCAGACACATTATTTGAGCAGGTAATGATAATTGGAGAGGCTAGACCCTTTCTTGCTATTTTGGTTGTCTTGAATGAGGATGAATGGAACGATTTCGCAAAAGAAAATGATTTTCGTCTTGGTTCCGAGACGACTGAAGAAGTTGAACAGGCACTATTAGAAAGGATTTCTAAATGTTTACATGATTTTCCCGGATATGCTCAGGTATATCAACTCACTCGAGTTAATGAACAATGGACAGTTGAAAACGATATGTTAACGCCTACACTAAAAATGAAACGAAATAAAATAGAGAAAAATTATGAGGAACAAATAGAGAAAATGTATGCGGAAAATAGAAAATAAACGTTATTTAGGATAAAAAGCAGTACCTCTTTGTTTTTTTTACAAATTTTAATGCATAGCTTGATTTGAAGCAGTTTTCTATTCCATATAATATCAGAATGACATTTAATTACTTTCCTGTTTCATCAAATGAATTCCACTTGCTAACAGGGAAACCATGATTTCTGAATTTGGCACCATATTATTTTCTTTTGCATGATGAGTTGAGTAATTCATTTGCACGGGTTCAGGTAAACCTTCTAGCGTTATTGATAAAATTGATCCTTCACCAAGTTGTATAACCTCTAAAATTTTACCTTTCAGAACATTATCATAATTATCATTGGAAGATTTTATTTTTACTGGAATGACCTGAGATGAAGGTATAAACCAGTGTAATAGTTCATTTTCTCTAAATTGTGGAGAATAAATTGATTGCAGAATCTTATCTTGCCAGTATATATAAGTCTTATTTGCATCTTTATCATGTCCTTTTATTT
>JBNMOP010000031.1:0-26090 GCA_051275005.1 Gammaproteobacteria bacterium
GGGCTACCGCATCGCGTTTGAAGTCTTCTGTATACTTCCGTCTTGTTCGTTTTTGTGTCGTCATCGTTCACCTCGTTTTGGCAGTTTACCGCCTTAACTCGGTGTCCGGTATTAGTAGACCACTTCACCTACCTCACCATTAAATTTCAATGGAAAATGATCTGGCAGGTTCATTACATACTTACTACTCTTATATAGCCGATAGCCTGTCTCGTCATACTTAATCTCATCCATAACCTAGCATACCTCAACTGGGTGATTACAGGCTATGAGTTGAGAGCTATGCTTACCTTGTTAATACCAGAATAGAGGCGACTGTTTGACGCCAGAGTAGGTATGACCGCCCTCAGAGATGGTTGATATTCAATTCTTTAAGGGTCTGACACCAACAAAGCACGCTTCCCATTTGAAGCTATAGACGTATGGATTCTGGGTGCAAACGTCTTTACATCAAGACGTTTCAGCAATTAACGCCCGGTTGATTACAATATTCATCATTATCCTGATTATGCACGCCGTCGTTTTCATCTGGATTTTCTCCTGCTGTCGTAATCTTTTCCATCACATCATTAACTAATTCTGTTCCCTTATCAATGGCACCTGAATACCAAAGTACAAAAACTATAACTGCTACCACACCGACACCAATCGCAATCCCTGTGTATGTAAATCCACCCTGATATTGCTTGTTTATTATTTTCATTTCTTAATACCCCCTATGTTGAAATCTTATCAATTTATGGTGAAAATTTGCACTTTGATCCCGACTTCCTATACCACATTTTACCACAATATATTATGCAAGGTTGCTATGATCACCCCGTCAATATTTGATAACAAGGTATGCCTAGGTAATACTGTGACAGGTATAACCGCCCTCAGAAATGGGGGCTTTTTTATTCGGCTTCAAGTTTAAAGTCGAGTGATGTCACTTTTCCTCCGCCTTCTAGACCCCTTGGGGCTAAAGTTGATGCTAAAACTCCATTTGAAAGAATAATTCCAGAACCATTGAAAGCCGCGCTCAAGCCTTCCAGTTTAATTTTAATGCCGTCTGCAGAAAATTCAGAGAACGATTCGGGAGATATGTTCATTGATAGAGTAGGATAATTGTCCTCCGGATTATTGCTATCAAATCCCCACGTACCATATTGCACCCCATTTTTTGATAAAACATATTCATTGGCAACAATGCGTTCTACTTCCATAGTTTCGTTTTGAGCTATTACTTGCCCAATAAAATATACAGGAGCCATGAATGCAAATAATCCATAACTTAAGCTAGGATGACCGGAAAGTATGTTATTGAGACAAGGCCGTTTTATAGACAGCAAGCGCCCGTTGTCTGGCATCACGATAGTCGATCATGGGTAGTGGATAATCAGCTGTATCAAATTCCGGCACCCATTTCTTAATATATTTATATTCAGGGTCAAACTTCTTAATCTGGGTATCTGGATTAAAGATACGAAAATACGGCGCGGCATCACAACCTGAGCCGGCACTCCACTGCCAGCCTCCTATATTATTTGCCATCTCATAATCCAGTAGTTCCTCAGCAAACCATTTCTCACCCCATCGCCAGTCGACAAGTAACAGCTTGCTCAAAAAGTTGGCAGTAATCATTCTGACTCGGTTATGCATATAACCAGTCTCCTTTAACTGGCGCATTCCCGCATCCACTATAGGAAAACCGGTTTTACCATCGCACCATTTGTTAAATTCTTTTTTATTATTTCGCCAGGGAATGGCATCGTACTTCTCACGAAATGATTTTGAGGCCGTACGGGGAAAGTGAGAAAGTATCTGAATAAAAAACTCCCGCCAGATAAGCTGGTTGAGCCAGGTTTCATTCATATCCAACGCGATACTTATTACTGTCCTGATACTGATTGTTCCAAACCGCAAGTGCGGTCCGATATAGCTGCTAGCATCTTCATGAGGATAGTCACGGGTCCTGTGATAGCGTTGTAATATGTCAGGCTCAAGACAGGGTTCTTCTACACCATGTTCTACCTGCACAAACCCGATATCATTAAGATTCAGTAAGGATGCCGGTTTTTGTTTTTTAAACTGGTGACTTAAATCTTCGCTTGCATAATGTTCATACTGCACTTCACCTAATCTCTTTTTCCAGGCACGCATATAAGGGGTATATATAATGTATGGGGTATCGTCTTTTTTCAGGACCTCATTCGACTCAAAGATCACATGGTCCTTGATGAGTTCAAGTATGACGTTATTTTTTCTCAACAGGGTCTGAACCTGGGCGTCGCGTTTTACGGCATAAGGTTCGTAATCCTTGCATGCATACACACAATCAATCTGAAAGTCCTTAAGCAGCTGCCTGAAAATGTCTACCGGCTTACCATGAAACACAAGTAGCGTCCCGCCAGTACTTTCTATCTCGTTTTTTAAGTACTGGATTTTCTCATAGATAAAACTCACACGACGGTCATTTGTATCATTGAGTTTATCCAGGATATTGGTGTCAAAAATGAAGATGGGGAGCGTTTCGCCAGATTGCAGCGCAGCAAACAGCGCCGCATTGTCTTCAAGCCTCAAGTCTCGTCTGAACCAGAATATATTCATAATCCAACATTAATAATTAAGATTTACAAATTCACTATGCCACAAAGCACTCATTTTGCCCTTTATCATCTTAATTCACATCAATTTCACGTATTCTGTTACGGAATAAAGTGTATATTTTTCTAAGCTTAAAATAAATGGAAACCAAATTACAACATAACTCATTGCTTCTAATAGAAGATCATCATGAGTTTAAAAATTTAATCAAAATATGGCGAGGGCTATAACACGATTACGCTAGGGCAGGTTTATCCCCACCCCCTCCCATGGGAACTGGTGAGGAATATTAGTCGAAATTACTCTTGATTCTGTTTAGTACAATCCCCCGTTAGAGATTTAACGGGGGATTGTACTGGGAGTAGGGATAGGGGGTATCCCTATTACTAAGTGTAGTACAAAAATTAATATTGTTTGAGATTTCGTTACTTAAATTCATGGGGGACTGGTTGGAGAATTGGCTGCAACTAATGGCAACGATAAATAAGCCCACTTCTTTCACGTCGCACCACCAGTGCACCACTAGTAAAATTTTAGAGAATTAATTTTACTAAATACTCTGTAACCTATTGATTTAATTGGTGCCGGAAAGAGGAGTCGAACCTCCGACCTACGCATTACGAATGCGTTGCTCTACCAACTGAGCTATTCCGGCGTATAATTATGAAATCGCTATTCTAATTCTATTTATGATGTTTGCTACTATCTTCTAGATTATTTTCCAGGCATTAAATTACAAATTTTCCCATGCGTAATCAGACCCAACTTACGATACCATCGTAATATCCACTTTATTATATGAATCAAAGGTTCTTCTCTCATCATGCTGTTTTTAACTAATATAACCGGGAATATTCGTATAATTTGGTGAATGAAGAGGTTGCAAAGTATAATTGAGCTCATCACTTGACTCAATAACTAGCACTTCGCACATTGATAATGTTAACTGTTTCACGTTTATTTGACATAACTAAAAAATGATCACCGTTTATCTGGGAATTAGTACCATTTGTACAATTTTTATTTCTTAACCACAACATAATTGCTATAGGTATCACTATGAAAAAACATAAAGGCTTTACTCTAATTGAACTTATGATAGTAGTCGCGATAGTTGCAATCATTTCTGCGGTTGCAATTCCTGCTTATTCAAGCCAATCAAGAAAGGCAAAACGCTCCGATGCACAGCAGTTAATGCTGGATGCAGCCAACCGTCAGCAACAATATTTATTAGATGCACGTCAATATACGACATCTTTTGCTGCACTTAACGTAACTAAAGACGGCTGGACATGCGACGCAACAGACTGTGACAATAATTTTTATATAATAACCATGACAAACATCAATACAGCAACCCCGCCTACGTTTATGATTACGGCCACTGCTCAAGCGGGCAGCCAGCTAGTAGATGGGAATATAACCCTCAGCAGTACCGGGGCAAAAACTCTTAATAGTAATTCAGGCTGGTAGTATGGCTCATTCAATCATTAATCCTGCCGATTTATTCTGAAATGATTAATTTATTAAATCGAAAATTAACCCGACGCAGATCTCAGTCTGGTTTTACCCTCATAGAGTTGATGTTGGCGGTAACTATTGTTGGAATACTGGCTGCCGCTGCATTACCAGAAATGAAATTTGCGCTTGATAACTCAAAAGTTAGAACTGTTTCCACAGAGATCCATACCAGTTTGTTACTGGCCCGCAGCGAGGCCATAAAACGTAACAGTAATGTCTCACTAAATCGTACAGGTGCGACCTGGCTGAGTGGTTGGACAGTGCAGACAGGATTAACGGTGTTACCTAATGGACAACTAGATGCATTCTCCGGGTCAACCGTGGAATGTTGGACCAACACAGGTGGAACTGTGGCATGCGGTACTGTCTTGATATTTGAACGGTCCGGTCGTTCTTCGTCCTACATCGAATTTAGGATTTATAATGGTTCAAACTTAAGTATCCCCATGCGCTGCGTACGAGTCAGCCTGAGTGGGCGACCTGGGGTTACATTAGATAAAAACTCCGATCCAACAGATGGATGTAATTGAATATGTACATATCTTGCCATACAAATAACAAGGGCTTTTCAATGGTTGAGGTAATGGTAACCCTGCTCATTATCCTTGTTGGCCTGCTAGGAATTGCCGGACTGCAGATGCGAGCACAGATCTCGGAGATGGAAGCCTATCAACGAGCACAGGCATTAATTTTTATGTCTGATATTGTAGATCGTATTAATGTAAATCGTTCTACGGTCAACTGCTTTCAAATCACATCCAATACAACCAATGGTACACCCTATATAGGTACCGCAGGTACTGGCCATTTTGGGACACCAGCCTGCATAGCCAGTACATCAGCCTATAATACACAGGCAGACGCAACCTTGATATTACTGAACAACCAGCTTACTGGAACTGCCGAAACACTCGCTGGTGCTGATATTACTAATGTGGGTGCCATGACGGGCGCCAGGGCGTGTATTAGTTATGATAATACCGACCTCATTAACAGCGTGGCAGGAACAGGGCCTTATACAGTAATTATCACCTGGCAAGGTATGACCAACCTCATTGCCCCAACCAACATGAATTGTGCGGTCGGCGAATACGGTGATGAAACCAGACGTCGGGCGGTCTCTACTACCCTGCGTTTAGGCTCCTTACTCTAATGATTAAAAACATGAAATTAATTAACACAAATTATAGAAATCATTTTGGTCTTTCACTGATAGAGCTAATGGTAGCCATAACAATTGGTTCATTGTTGATGCTTGGGCTAACCACCACTTTTAAGAATTCGAGTGATACACAACGTGAATTAGAGAAATCCGGGAGATTGGTTGAGAACGGAAGATATGCCATTGATATTGTCACATCAAACATCCATCACACGGGATTTTATGGTCAGTATTTTGAAGCACTCGCCACCCCCGCCGCCTTACCTGACCCATGTGAAGTTGCAACTGCCAATACAACCTTGCTTAAGGCTGCTCTGGCTATGCCTATACAGGGCTATACCGCGGCGAGTCTGACTGCCAGACCGGTTATCACTGCCACTAGCTGTGATGACCAGGGTTTATTACCTACTACAGCGCCTTTTAATAACACAGTTGGATCGGATATTTTTGTCGTTCGTCGTGCAAGTACGGATGTATTTACTGGCACAATAGCAGCAGCAGATGCAGACCGAGTCTACATCCAATCCAATGCCCGAGAAGCACAACTGCTCCTGGGGGTGTCGGGGACCACCATAAACGATACCACTACCGTGGATGCCGCAACCACACCACTCGAGAAATATGTTCATGATGACGCCGATGAACAAGATGCCGAAACCTATGAATATAATGTTCACGTATATTTTGTTGCCCCTTGTAGTTTTGGAACAGGTACAAGTCCGGATGGCACTTGCACAGCATCGGATGATGCTATACCTACCTTAAAAAGACTGGAACTTTCGACTAATGGGACGGCTACACAAATGGACATCGTGCCATTGGTGGAAGGCGTAGAGTATATGAAAGTTTCTTATGGAATTGATACCAGCCCAGCAACCATTAATCTTACAACAGGGTTTGCCGGGGATGGTATACCGGATTCTTATGTGACTACCCCCACACTTGCCCAATGGCAACTCGTCGTCTCCGTCAGGCTCCATTTCCTGATCAGAGCGACAGAAGCTACCACTGGATTTAGTGACGCTAAACAATATAACTTTAGCTCACTCGGTCTCAGCTTAGGTCCGTTTAATGATACGTTTAAACGGCATGTGTATTTAACCGAAATTCGTCCCATGAATCTTTCAGGCAGAAGGGAGCAACCATAATGCGATTAAGAATAAGTCAAACTGGGGCAACATTATTTGTAGCGTTGATCTTTCTATTGATCATGACACTTTTTGCTATTTCATCTATAAATATGAGTTCTGTCAATCTCAGAATTATTGGCAATATGCAGGCTGTAAAATATATGGATGCCGCCGCACAAGAAGCCATAGAGCAAAAAATAGGCGACAGTGCTAACTTTGGCACAGCTGTGGCTGCAAGCAGCATCATTTCCACTATCAGCGGAACAGATTTTACGGTAAATGTCGATGCTCCGGATTGCATTGATAGCCAGACTGCTAGTGGTTATAGCGCCGTGGCTGAAAATATTATTCCCGAGGACAACACATGGGAACTGGTCGCCAGAGTCACAGATAATGTCACTGGGGCCACCTCAACTATCCATCAGGGCGTTGAGATGCGTATGCTCGCAGGCAACTGTTAACTTATACTTTTAAGAGTGATCTGGAGATCTATCATGATGAAGTTTTTTCAAATATTTAAAAAAATAAAATTTCAAATATTAGTACCCGTTATGATGATATGCATGGCATCTGGTATTCCACAGTCTTATGCAGACTTTGATCCTGTAAATGATGATACCGATATTTTTCTCGCAAACCCCAATGTTGTCTCACAACGCCCCAATGTTCTGCTTTACATCGACAACACGGCAAATTGGAACACGGCTTTTGCTAATGAAAAATCGGCATTAGTCAGTGTTGTTAATAACCTGTCAGACCAGTTCAACCTTGGAATGATGTTATATCCTGAGACCGGTGGAGGGAATGATAATATAGATGGTGCATACCTTCGCTATGCGGTAAGGCAGATGACCCCCGCGAACAAGGCGGTACTTTCAGGGCTGGTAAACGCTTTCAACGTCAATACCGATAAAGGCAATAACGCCACCCTGTCAGAGGGGATGGTTGATCTTTACCGCTATTTTAATGGTGGCGTCTCCTACTCAAGTTTTGGTAAGGAAAAGACCGATTTTGCCAACAATACAATCGGTGATGGCGAGTCCTTCGATCACGAAGCATCCGTAGCGGGTATTGGTGATCATGCCCTGCCAGCCAGCCCAACGTCCAGTTCTACCTTTACCTCGCCTATTGCAGCCGCATGCCAGAAGAATTTTGTTATCTATCTCAGTAATGGCCCGGCAAACGAAAACGCCTCGTCCCTGTCCAATGCAGAGACTGAACTGGCGGCCCTGGGCTACGATACCAGCTCCACTATCTCCATCAGCCCCGATGGCCAGGAAGGAAGCTGGGCGGACGAATGGGCGCAATATATGGCCAACGCTGATCTCTCCGCAACAGGTGGTACACAAAATGCTACATTTTATACCGTTGAAGTAGACCCTGGTGGTCAAAACTCAGACCTGGCAATGACAGCGCTGATGAAGAGTGTTGCGCTACATGGTAATGGTGAATATTTTGATGTATCCAGTGCAAACGGTGGACAGGCCATTGTTAATGCACTGAATACTATTTTTACGGAAATCCAGGCGGTCAACAGCGTGTTTGCCTCTACCACCCTGCCTGTCAGTGTTAATGTACGTGGCACCAACCTGAATCAGGTCTATATCGGTGTATTTCGACCCGATGAAACCAAAAGCCCGCGTTGGTTTGGTAATCTGAAGATGTACAAACTCGGATTTGATGATTCTACCAGTACCCTGTTCCTGGCGGACGCAGCCGGAACCCCGGCAGAAAATCCAGCAACGGGTTTTATTAATGCCAGCTCTGCCAGTTTCTGGACGGAATCATCCACCTTTTGGGATTATCGCACTACAGAAGAAAATGGTACGGGTGGGGCGTCAGATGGTCCTGATGGTGATCTGGTAGAAAAAGGTGGGGCAGCACAACAATTGCGAGAGGCCTTTTCTGCCAGCCAGGCAACGCGAAACCTCTATACCTGCAATGGTGCTTGTGCGGACGGTGATTCCTTGTCTGCCACACCCTTTACAACGTCAAACAGTGATATTACCAATGCCAATTTGGGTCTGGGAACAGTCGCTATATCTACACTTACCGGCTTTGAGACAAAAAATGTCACTGCGATTACGGATATAAAATCTGTTACTGCCGCAACCACGGCTGCGGGGGGTACTGCAGTATCAAGCATTAACTCAGCCGCCGTTGGCCAAGGCGTCACCAACCTGACCTCGATTTCCATCAATGCCATCACCGCATTAGATAATGGTGCAGTGGTTAAATCGTTTAATTACCTGAATCGAAAATCGGGCAACCCTAAAATCCCTGTGGAAGCTACCATTACTGGTCATGGATACACCAATGGACAGGTAGTACATATTGCCGGTGTCGGTGCCAGTGAATACAACGGTTCAAAGGTGATTACCGTTACCAACACGAATGAATTCACCTATGATCCTGGCACCAGCAACCCAGTCAATAACCCAAATTTTGCCAGTGCCACAGTGACCACAACGACTGCTATTGTCACCGCGACCGTTGCCAATCACGGTTTGACCTCGGGTAATTCAGTCACTGTAGCAGGAGTAGTGCCCACAACCTTTAATGACTTTTATCCGTCTGTCAATGTTATCGATGCCAATACCATTAGTTTTACTACCGCTGCAGCACTCGCACCCATTACCAGTATCGCTAGTGCGACGATTTCTGCTGCCTCTACGGCGGCTACCGCAACTGTCTCTGGCCATGGATTTTCTGCAGGTGACTCTGTCCTGATTACAGGTGCGGGTGTGAGTGCTTATGACGGCAGCTATACCATTACCCGCGCGGCCGCAAATGACTTCAGCTTTACCATACCCGTGTCACTAGCCGATGATAACAGTGGAAGCGCTCTGGTTTATGCTGGCACCGCCACCGCCACAGCGACAACTATAGCTGCTCATGGTTTTGTAAATGGCGCAGTTGTCTCTATCACCGGGGCTAATCCCAGTACATTAAACGGCAGCTACGTCATTTTTAATGCCGCTGCCAATACATTTGATTATACGACTACGAGTTCTGCAGATGACACTGATGGCGGAATTACTGTCTCTGCGGGGACCTCCAATGTCGCAATCGTTACCATCCCCGACCACAAATTAAGCGTTGGTGATTTTATCACCGTTACCGGCTTCACCGACCAGATTGATTACAATGTCAGTAATGAAATGGTCGACGCCGTGGTTGATTTCAATACCATCCAATATACTGTTGTCAATACCCCGGGGCCGGCAACAGACTTCAGTGCGACCATGGCCAAATTATCCAGTCCTACGGCATTTGTATCCTTAACTGCACATGGATATGCCAATGGCAATACCATTACCATTGAGGGTGCCTCTCCCACTGAATATAATAAGACAGACGTGAGTATTACTGTAATAGATACAGATACATTTAAGTATGCTATTTCATCAGCACAAAATTCGGCTGCATCAGGCACAATAACGGCGAAAAAGAAAACGACAAATGCGCTGGTGCGTGCGGCGAATCACGGCTTTTCCGGGGGCGATAACGTTGCTATAGCCGGAGCCACACCTACGGCATTCAACGGTACATTTACCATTACCCTGAATCCATCTGATACCACAAACGAATTTTCATACACTCTCCCTTCTGCACAAGGCGATGCGTCTGGTACCTTGACGGCATCTAGTGGCTCTGGCTCTTCTGGTGCCCGAGATCAGATTATTAACTGGGTACGGGGTGAAGATAATTCGGAAGATGAAGATGGTGATGGGAACACCACCGAAGTCCGTGCAAGTATACATTCAGACGTCTTACATTCACGACCTGCAGTGGTAAATTATAACCGCCATGGAAACGATGATGATGTCTTCGTATATTATGGGGGGAATGATGGAGTTTTTCGTGCCGTCAAGGGTGGTTTTGATCAAAGTGATGCTGCCACGACGGCCTTAGAACCCTTTCCGGGTCAAGAGGCATGGGGATTTATCCCGGAAGAATTCTTCCCTCAATTAGAACGCCTGCGCAATAATGAACCAACCATTACTAGTAGTAATAAAAAACCCTATTTTGCTGACGGGACGATAGGTACGCTAGCAGAAGATAATAGTGGTCCGGGCGGGGAAGTTGTACCGGTACCGGATGGTAAAATTGACGTGGATAACGATAATGATAGCTTCCCGGACAAGGTCAATTTATTTATCTCCATGCGCCGCGGTGGTAGATTTATCTATGCTCTGGATGTGAGTGATCCATTTGATCCCAAATTGCTATGGAGAAAAAGTAACAACGATACTGGTTTTGGTGAATTAGGCTATACCTGGTCAGCGCCGAATGTCATTACCACGGCGGCAATTTCAGGTGAACCTATCATACTAATGGGCGCTGGTTATGATCCAGAGGTGGAAGATATTGATCCCTCAACGATAACGGCCATAACATCTACCACGGTTACAGCAAATGCAGGTGTATTTACACGAACTATGGGGCGAGGTATCTTTGCCTTAAATGCTGAAGATGGCGATATTATATGGCAAGCCGGTCCGGGGCCAGATCCAGGTACCCACCCTTACGTGGTTGTTGACGGCATGGACTATGCTATCCCATCGGATGTCGTGGCAATAACAGATCGGGATGGATCCGTTGATAACCGTGCCTATGTCGGAGATACAGGCGGCAATATGTGGCGCGTAGACATGGACAATACTGATCCGGAAGAATGGAAGGTCACCAAGCTTGCATCCATAGCCGATCCGTCCGGATTAGCCGAAGCAACACCGGATCCCAGCGGACTGAGAAAATTTCTGTTCCCACCCGATGTTGTCTATTCTACCAACGGCTACGATGCTGTTTTAATAGGCAGTGGGGACCGCGAACATCCATTTGATATTACGGTTATAAATCGCTTTTATATGTTTAAAGATACCGGTGTCGATCCCGATACCCCCTTAATTGATACCACGATTAACAAGGGCAGTCTGGGTGCAACACCTCTTACCGTAGTTACAAACGATACAACCTTGACTGAGTCCGATTTATTCGACGCCACATCAAACTGTATCCAGGCTAGCGCCGGCTGTAGCGAATCGGGGGATGAAATCAATTCGTCCACTGCTGCAACTGCCTTAGATAGTGCCAATGGTTGGTATATAACGTTGTTAGATGGGGAAAAAGTGGTGGGTAACTCTGTAACTTTGAATAATATTACGTTTTTTAATACTAACCAACCTGCGACGGCAATATCTGTAGACCCTACAGATTGTGCCAGCAATCTTGGTGTCGCCAGACAATATAAAGTCGGATTTGATGATGCCACGGCCTATCAGGATCAGAATATTGATGGAACGACTGATGCATCAGACCGTTTTACAACTCATGTGGGCGGAGGTTACTTACCTTCCCCGGTTCCTGTCGTCGTTGAGATCGATGGAGAAATTCATGAAGGGGTTATTTCCGGTGTTGCGGTGGATGAACCACCTGGCTCATCACTAAATTCCAGGCTCAGAAAATTCTGGTACAAGGAGTTTGAATAAATTAATTCCTGATTGAGAGTGTCATTGCCGATTTCCAGACAATGACACTCAATTTAACATTGTCGATGAGTATAATTGGTCTCTAGTGATCGACCGCCAGGATTTCTGATTACCAACACCAATTTTCCAGACAAGTCCTAAGCATTAACGACCTACTGCTATGATTTAAATAATTGGAATGACCAGGTATCGATTTGTAGCATTAAGAGAAAGATACCTAGTTACAGTATTTCTGCACCATTTCCCTCGCCGCCACCAACTCACGCTGTCGAGCATCCTCATCAACCCGTGCTCTACTACCATCTTCTTGTTCTCTCAAGGCATTGGGGACGGAGTAGCTCTGTAATCTTGCGCGAGAGCGACGACAATTTTCAACTACGACGGCCTGATTTTCTTTGTCAATCCGCTTGTTTTCCTCGGTTTCCAGGCGTTTTTCTCTTAATCCATCTGCCCGTTTAATCTGAGACTCCAGATTTTTGAGTGCCGAGGTGCTCGCAGGTTTAGTCTTCACTTCGATGATTTCCACATCCGTCTCACCTGGCGGACGGCTTTGCGTAAATTGAGTGACACCATTTTCATCCACCCATTTATACATCTCTGCCTGTGATATCGTGCCTATTCCTAGGATTAAAATCCCAGAAATAATGGTATATTTGTTACTTATAGTCATGTGATTTAACCATTTTTATATACTTATATGGATTAACGTATAAACTACTTTAATGTAAATATAGGTATATGACTAGAATATTTAATTCAAGTTCAGTGGCATAACTGTCATTATTTAGCACAAATTATAAGATTATTAACCATTATATTGATTGGGAATACTAATATGAAAATTACAGGTTTAATTTGTTTATTAATGCTGAGCTCACCTATTTATGCCGCCGTGACCATCGTTGAATGTGAAGATGATCGGGGTGAACGAAGTTTTCAGGCCACTTGTCCTCCTGGGACAACTCAAATAGATGTCCGACAGATCAATACAGGCTCACAGTCGTCATCATCTACAGATACTAGCGGGCCGATAACTTCAACCCTCTACACCGTACCTGGTTGTGTGGTATGTGGGGATGTGCAGGAGTTTCTTGAAGCTAGAAATGTCATGGTCACGGTCAAGGATGCCAGTAACAAACAGGTAATTCAGGATGAATTGAGGGAGCTAACTGGAGAACTTCGGGTTCCAGTCGTCACCATTGGTGATAAAATTGTTAAGGGATATGATAGGGGAGAACTTACCACTGCACTTGAATCAATGGGATATAGTCCCGATACTCCCGAATAACAATTCGTTGTGTTGAAAGTATCTAAATATACCTCTAATTAGTCAATGTTACAGAGTTAGATTTCTTCACAAGTTCTCTAGGAAGAGAAAATACCACTGTTTCCTTTATTCCTGGTGCATTTATTACCTTTGCGTCGGAAAGACCTTTAATTCGTTCAATTACCTCTTCCACTAGGATCTCAGGCGCTGATGCACCTGCAGTGACGCCTATGCTCTTCTTGTTCTTCAACCATTCTTCCTGAATCTCTGAGGCATCATCGATTAAATACGCTGGAACCCCTTTTTTCTCCGAAATTTCCTTGAGTCGGGTGGAATTGGAGCTGTTTTGAGAGCCAACAACCAGGATCAAATCACATGCCTGGGTCAGTTTTTTCACTGCATCCTGGCGATTTTGTGTTGCATAACAGATATCTTCTTTCTTCGGTCCATGAATATTCGGGAAACGCATTCTTAAGGCATCAATCACCTCTGCCGTATCGTCCATGGACAACGTGGTTTGAGTCACAAAAGCAAGAAAATCAGGATTTTTAACCTCTAGTTTACTTACATCTTCAACGGATTCCACCAGGTACATCCCTCCCGTCCCATTTTTACTATGGTATTGACCTAATGTGCCTTCTACTTCAGGGTGGCCAGCATGACCAATTAACACACATTCCCGGCCATCTCGTTGATACCGGTCGACTTCCATATGTACCTTTGTTACCAGCGGACAGATGGCATCAAATACTCGCAAATCACGTCGGGATGCCTCCTCTCTAACAGCAATAGAGACGCCATGGGCACTTAAAATTACCGTTGAGTCATCAGGTACTTCATCTAATTCCTCGACGAATACAGCACCCATATCCCGGAGTTTGTTCACAACATATTTATTATGTACAACCTCGTGTCGCACATATACCGGTGCGCCATATATTTCTAATGCACGTTCGACAATCTCGATGGCCCTATCGACTCCGGCACAAAATCCACGTGGGTTTGCCAAGGTTATCTGCATTGATTACTCCTTATCATTTGATACTCGATCATACACATACATGGACAGGCAAAACAATAGAACATAATAATCTTGCCCGACACATCTTATTGAATGAATTGTACTGCTTGAGGATGTTCATTTTTTGATATGACCAGAATGGGTAGATACCCTGGCCTGATCAAACCAGAATGAATCAATAATTAACATTACGACACCGATACTAATCGCTGAATCTGCAACATTAAAGGCCGGCCAGTGCCATTTATCGTAATAAACATCTACGAAGTCAATGACATACGAAAGTAATATTCGGTCGATGAGATTACCTACAGCACCGCCAAGGATTAATGCCAAGGCAATCGCCAACCATATACCTGTTGAAGGTTGTTTTTTTAACCAAAAAATTAACAATAAACTAATACCACTGCTCAAGCTGATAAATAACCATCGCTGCCACCCTCCTGCATCACTTAAAAAACTGAAGGCTGCGCCAGTATTGTGAACATAGGTGAAGTTAATACCAGGCAAAAGCTGGATTGACTCATACAATTCAAATTGTTGGCTAATGTAATACTTCGTTATTTGATCGAAAATAACAATAATTACAGAGAGCCAGACCCATTTTATTGCACTTGTTTTCATAGGTTCAGGACTCGAAGTTCGGGGCTAGTTTTTGTCATTATACTGGCACTTTTACCCATGGGTAAAAGACAGTAACCAATCTATAAAATGACAGCCTGACAGGCAAACGTTATGCTTAGTTGCAACCAAGATTTCCCTATAAGGTATTTTAATCTTTAGATGCATAGTGTGCATCACTACAACGACCAGGCGTGAGGAAGAAAACAATCAAGCATAACGTCGCGTCTCCCCTTGCCCGTCAACATTCTCAACACAGCGTAGACATAACTCAGGATGATTAGTATCGCTTCCCACATCCTCTCGATGATGCCAACATCGAATACACTTTTCATGTTCAGATACAGTCGCTAAGATCCAAACATCTTCTAATTCTGTCTGTAGTGCGTCATCAGGTTTTTCATCCATATTAAATATCCTGGCAGCAGATGTAATCAGCACAAATTTTAATTCATCATCCAACAATGTTAATGCATTAAATATTTCAATATTACAGTATATAGAAACCTCAGCGTCTAATGACGAACCTATTAACCCATCAGATCGTAATCGTTCCAGTACTTTACTTGTTTCGTCTCGTACCGCGATTATATTGACCCATGCGCTATTATCAGAATCCCCGAGTTCGGGGATCTGTTGATACCAGTCGTCCAAAAATACTGAATCAGAACGCTTACCGGGTAAGTGTTGCCAGATTTCATCAGCAGTAAAACTCAGGATAGGCGAGATCCAACGTACAAAAGATTCTGCAATGTAGTACAAGGCAGTTTGAGACGAACGCCGTGCAATACTGTTTACCTGTGTTGTATAGATGCGATCTTTAATTATGTCTAGATAAAAATTTCCCAATACCACTACACAAAACTGATGTAGTTTTTGATAAATGGTATGAAATTGAAACGTATCATAAGCTTCGATGATCTCTTCCTGCATTTTGATGGCCTGATTAATTACCCAGCGATCTAGATCCAGTAACGCTTCTGGCTTAATAATATCGCGTGACGGATCAAAGCCATCCAGATTAGACAGTAAATACCGAACTGTATTTCGAATTCGACGATAGGCATCCGCGGTACGTTTCATAATTTCATCTGAAACACTCATTTCTCCCCGGTAATCTGTTGCTGCTACCCATAAGCGAAGGACATCTGCACCCATTGTTTTCATGACCGTTTGGGGTGCAACAACATTACCCTGAGACTTGGACATCTTCTTGCCCTTGGCATCTACGGTAAAGCCATGAGTCAGGACATTTTTATAAGGTGCAACGTTATTGATACCCACGGAGGTTAGCAGAGAAGACTGGAACCATCCTCTATGTTGATCAGAACCTTCCAGATATAAATCTGCCGGGAATTGTAGTCGCGGATCAGTATCCAGTACCGAGGCATGGGTTACACCTGAATCAAACCAAACATCCAGGATATCTGTCACTTTATCGTAATCGTCCGCATCAGGACCAAGCAATGAATGTGCATCAAGATCATACCAGGCATCTACGCCAGCAGACTCTATCAGCTTTGCTGTTTGTTCAATTAATTGCACCGTATCAGGATGCAATTCACCTGTATGTTTGTGCACAAAGACAGCGATAGGGACACCCCAGGTGCGTTGACGCGAAATACACCAGTCTGTCCGATCAGAGACCATTTTTTCTATACGTTTTTTTCCCCAGGAGGGAGTCCAATTAACATTGTTAATTTCATTCAGGGCATTTTCTCTTAAATTATTCTCGTCCATGCTGAAAAACCACTGTGGTGTTGCCCTGAAGATAATAGGTGTTTTATGTCGCCAGCAATGAGGATAGCTATGCTCAATACGTTCAGAATTCACCAACTTATTTTTCTGTTTCAAAATCTCTATCACATGGTCATTGGCCTTGAACACGAATTCTCCGGCAAAAAACTCTGTTGCTTCTACAAAACAACCATTTGCAGCAACGGGATTTTCCACCTGTAATTTATATTGCATTCCAACCACATAATCATCCATACCATGACCAGGCGCGGTATGTACCGCGCCAGTTCCTGATTCAGTGGTTACGTGATGTCCAAGCACCACCGGAACGTGACGCTGGTAAAAGGGGTGTTCCAACATCAATCCTTCAAGCAATTCTCCTTTGAATGTTTTAATAACTTCTATTTTGTTATAACTAAATCTGGCAATACAGTCGTCCATAAGTTCTGCTGCCAGGATTTGGAATTCCACTTCGGCATCTTTGTATATTTTAACAAGGTTGTATTGTAAATTTGGATTCAATGCGACTGCCTGATTCGCTGGCAATGTCCATGGTGTAGTAGTCCAGATGACGATCGAGACAGGGTTGTCTTCAAAACTAATCGTATCAATATCAATCTTGTTGCTAAGATCTGATAGGTCAACAACATTAAACCTGACATCTATAGCTGGAGATTGTTTGTCCTGATATTCCACCTCTGCTTCGGCAAGTGCGGAGCTGCAATCTGTGCACCAGTGTACTGGTTTAAACCCTTTAACAAGATGACCTCCATGGATCATTTTACCCAAGGTCCTAACTATGTTTGCCTCGGTTGAGAAATCCATTGTTGTGTATGGCTTTTGCCAATCACCAAACACACCCAGTCGGATAAAATCCGTACGCTGACTATCGATTTGTTTGAGCGCATAGTTGCGACAATTTTCACGGAAACTACGAGCGTCGACCTTTTGTCCCGCCTTGCCAATTTTTTTCTCTACCTGTAATTCAATAGGTAAGCCATGACAGTCCCAACCAGGAACAAAAGGTGCATCCAATCCACTTAAACCTTTTGCCTTGACGATTATATCTTTCAGAATCTTATTGACTGCATGTCCAATATGGATCTCACCATTCGCATAGGGCGGCCCATCATGAAGTATATATAAAGGCTGACCAGCCTTTGCTTCTCTGATAGCCTGATACAAACCCATCACCTCCCAACGCTGCAACATCTCCGGTTCGCGTCGAGTAAGATTCCCCTTCATAGGAAAGTCTGTCTTGGGCAAGTTTAATGTGTCTTTATAATTACTCATTCCATTTCCATTATATATTTCTTCAATGTCGTATTTTTTATTATTTCTATGTTACATCGTAATATTTTTAAGGTTTCGACTCGTTACCCGCACATATTACTCATTTGCATCATACAGGCACCAAAGAGTACAGGTGCTTTAGGTTACTTGTCCGTTTTAATAAACTCTCTTCCTTACATCAAATTAAATCAAAAAATCTTATCTTAAGTATCATCACTGTCATACTGTAATTTAGAATCCACTGATGGTATTTAAACTGAATACCAGTATGACCACAGCAAGAATATTATTGCGTAATCAGAAATTTCTAAAATTTATTACTTACACTTTCGACAAGAACACCTTTGCCTTTTTTACATCTTTTTTCATCTGCTCACAAAGGGCCTCAACTGAATGAAATTTTAATTCATCTCTGAGTTTTTTTACGAACTCCACACGTATCCGCCTACCATATATCTCCTGCTCAAAGTTAAATATAAATGTCTCAAGCAGCAATCTATCACCATCAAAAACCGGCCGGGTTCCAATATTTGCTACACCTTCATGTATTTTGCCATTCAATCCATGTATGCGTACGACATATACCCCCGACAATGGGCAATTGAGGCGGTGGCAAGCCAGATTTGCCGTGGGAAATCCCAATTTTTTCCCTCGTTTATCACCGTGGATTACCTTGCCATCCATGTGGTAGGTCCTACCCAGGTAGTGCTGTGCCCGTTCAAATTCTCCGATCGCCAGAAACCCTCGCACCAGGCTACTGCTTACACGCACATTATTATAGTGGTATGTCTCGGCGGGGATAAGATCAAATCCATACGTAGGACCTAATTCTCTTAATAACGCAACATTACCTTCCCTGTTTGCTCCAAACCTAAAATCATCACCAACGATCAATCTTTTCACTTGTAAACCATTTGCCAAGATGTCTTTAACGAAAGATTGCGCTGATAATGAAGCTAGTGAATGATTAAAGCGCAAACAAACCACCTTATCTACTGACATAGCAGTCAATAGTTCAATTTTTTCCCGAAACTCTGTCAGTCTGGCAGGTGCTGTTGTTGCAGAAAAAAACTCCATTGGCAAGGGTTCGAAGGTAACGACTACAGATGGCAGGCTCATTTCCTTTGCATTACGGATCAGCTGTTTTATGACTGACCGATGCCCAAGATGTACGCCATCAAAATTACCTATGGTCGCGACACAATCCTGCTTTTTTAATGACGGGCTGTTTATGCTTCGGATTAGTTCCATATAATTATAAAGAATTATCTATTATCTATGATGGCGATGTTATATGGCGTAGACGTACACCAGATAACCATAAGGTTAAAAAATAAACCATTGCCCCTGCAGAAATTGAGGTCACAAGCAATAAAATGCGGTGAGAAGCGCCCCATTCAAACCACAAGCCAATTTCAGGTACGGCATAAATTAATACTGTCGACATAGCTATAATTGCAATGATTGATTTCATCAGAATATTCATTACCGGTATTAATGACAGCGTTAAGTCAGTTTTGCGTAGCCAGATAAACAGCAAGCCTGCGTTGATATAAGCAGAAATCGATGTCGCCAGGGCTAAGCCGGCATGACCTAGATATTTCACGAGCAACAAGTTTAAAACGATATTTGAAACCATAGCAACCACTGCAATTTTTACTGGTGTGCGGGTATCCTGTCTTGAAAAAAAAGCTGACGATAATACCTTAATTAGAATAAATCCGGGCAGTCCTACTGAATAGGCAATGAGACTCTTACTAGACATAAGCACGTCATTAGTGGTGAATTCCGCATACTGAAAAAGTGTGGTCAGTATCGGTGCAGAAAGTAATGCCAAGCCAAAGGCCGCCGGAAGAGAGATCAAAAACACCAGTCCCAAAGCCCATGTCAGTATTTTACCGTAAGCATTGGAATCTCCTTTGGCATGTTCTGCTGAGAGATTCGGTAAGATAACAGTTGCCAGCGCTACCCCGAATACACCCAAGGGTAATTCCACCATTCGATCAGAGTAATATAACCAGGAGATACTGCCTGTCTGTAAAAAAGACGCGATAAGGGTATCTACCAACAGATTAATTTGTGTAATGGATGCTGCAAACAAGGTTGGCACCATAAGCTTCAATATTCGAGACACCCCTTCCTTGTCCCGATTAAATCGTGGAAATGGTAATAAGCCTAACTTTATTAAAAAGGGGATCTGGAACCCAAGTTGAATAATGCCAGCTATCAATACACCCCATGCCAGGGCGACGACCTGTTTATCTTCAGGAAAGTGTGGGGCTAACCATATCGCACAGGCGATGAGAGAAAGATTTAAAAATACCGGTGTAAAGGCTGGCACACTGAAATGTCGATAGGTATTAAGAATGCCCCCGGCAAACGCCGTCAATGAGATAAATAAAATATAGGGAAAGGTTATGCGCAACATGTCAGAAGCAAGCTCGAATTTATTCCCTGCATCGATAAACCCAGGGGCAAATATACTGATCAGGACAGGCGCTGCAATGACACCCACAATGCTAATAAAAAAGAGTATTAACCCTAACGTGGCACTAGTATGGTCAATTAAGGCTTGGACTTCCTCTTTCGTCTTTTTTTCTCGGTATTCCGACAATACCGGGACAAAGGCCTGGGAAAATCCCCCTTCAGCAAACAATCGCCTGAGAAAATTTGGTATTTTAAAAGCCACGATAAAGACATCAAAACCCAGTCCGGCACCAAAAATACGGGCCAGCACAACATCTCGCACCATACCAAATACCCGCGAAATCATTGTCATTCCGCCAACGAGCCTTGTTGATTTGAACATACTTGCCATTTAGTTATAAAACTTTCATTCCAGCTTCACATTATAAGATATGCTTATCTGCTTGTTTATTTGAGGATTATTCTATGGTTGTAGAATATCATATACAAACGCAAGCATTGACAAATTGATGGTAAATCCGCATAGTAACGCGCCTTTAATCAATCATTTTCAGGAGTATTTCCTTGGCCAATATAGCATCTGCCAAAAAACGTGCCCGCCAGGCAGTCACACGACGCCTGCGTAATGCCAGCCAGCGATCATTTTTACGCAGCCAACTAAAAAAGGTTGTTGTTGCTCTTGAGAATGGTGACAAAGCTATCGCACAGACTGCTTACAATAACGCAATCCCAGTAATCGACAATATGGCGAACAAGGGTTTAATTCATAAAAATAAAGCTGCACGTCATAAAAGCAGGCTAAATAAGCAAGTTCACGCCCTGGGTTAATATCTGCTTCTGTATTTTAGTTGACCAGAAGAAACAATCATCCAGTCAACGTTAAATTTATTATTTAGACAGAATTAACAAGATTTACATGATTTTGTTCTAGACAACTCGTAAAAACGAGCAAATATTTACTCATTAAATTTATTGTTTCGCAGAGTTAACTAGATTATTTATGGCCTAGTCCCAAAGTCCCTAATTACACCAAAATTAAATTATCCCGATGGATGAGTTCTTCTTCATCCACATACCCCAAGAGTAATTCTATCTTGGAACTTGGCTGGCCCATTATCTTAACGGATTCTTCCGCATTGTAATTAATGAGTCCACGTGCCACCTCGTGTCCGTTCGTATCAACACAGCACACGATTTCACCTCGGTTAAATTGGCCTTGTACACTTTTTACTCCCACAGCAAGCAGACTCTTACCGCCTTCCTGTAATACCCTTACTGCACCATCATCCAGGGTAAGTTCCCCAGACACTCTGGATTGACCTGCCAACCATTGTTTACGAGCCGTGATATGACCCATATCTGCTTCTAACAAGGTACCCAACTCTTCACCATTTGATAATCGAATGACGATATCTTTTTCATGACCCGATGCAATAATCGTTGCTGAACCGGATTTAGCAGCGGTTTCTGCAGCGCGTAATTTGGTCAACATACCGCCACGTCCTAAGCTACCCGTTTCTCCTGCATATTGTTCCAGACCCCGATCACCTGCGCGAGACACACTGATCAGTTTGGCATCCGAACCTTTTCGAGGATCCTGATCAAATAAACCAGCCTGGTCGGTTAATATGACCAAGACATCTGCCTCTATCAAGTTGGCCACCAGACCCGCCAGGGTATCGTTATCACCAAAGCGGATCTCATCTGTTGCCACAGAATCATTTTCATTAACGATAGGTATAACACCCATATTAATGAGCGTCTTCAATGTGGATCGGGCATTCAGATAACGACTTCGATTAGAAATGTCATCATGGGTCAATAATATCTGGGCGGTATGCGCTCCATATTGCTGAAAACAATATTCATAGGCCTGGATCAAACCCATTTGTCCTACCGCTGCCACTGCCTGTAATTCATGTAAAGTACTGGGTCGTTTTTTCAAACCAAGTCGAGTAATGCCCTCTGCTACGGCACCTGAGGAAACTAATACGATTTCATGACCATCTTTCCGTAATGCCATGATCTGGGATACCCAGATATCCAGGGTTTCAGTTTTTAATCCCAATCCATTATTTGTCAACAGCGAACTACCGAGTTTGATGACCCAACGGCGCGCCTGAGTGAGCTTAAGTCTACTCATTCATCTAAAGTCTGTTTCTTGTCTAAATTTTTGGGGTGCATCAATAACCATTTTTCTATGGCGTATAACAATTCCTTACATCCTTTTCCTGATACTGCAGAGATACTGTAGCAAGGAATCTTGCACTGTATTTTATCAATAATGCCCGCAGCCGTAACATCAACTTGCTCATCAGTCAGGGCGTCTATTTTATTCAATACTAACCATCGATCCATCTCGCGGAGATTTTCACTATAGGATTTTAATTCATTTTCTATGGTACGAATCTGCACTAGCAGTTCGTCAATATCGTTACAACTCGCAATATCGATAATGTGTAAAAGCAGTCGAGTACGGGACAGGTGTTTTAAAAATTGAATGCCCAATCCTACGCCTTCCGATGCACCTTCAATCAAGCCTGGGATATCGGCTATGACAAACGGTGCTTCACCCCCTGGATTGGCCACCCCTAAATGTGGATAGAGTGTAGTGAATGGATAATTTGCCACCTTGGACTTGGCCGCTGTCACCTGGCGTATTAAGGTAGATTTACCGGCATTGGGAAGACCTAGCAACCCCACGTCTGCCAGGAGCTGCATTTCCAGGCGTAACTCACGTTGTTCTCCGGCTTCCCCCAGGGTGAATTTTCTCGGAGAACGATTGGTACTGCTCTTGAAATGGACATTACCTACGCCATGGATACCGCCCCTGGCCACCAGCAATCTTTCTTGTTCCTTTACCAGATCGCCGATTAATTCATCCGTCTCGTTGTCATAGACCAATGTCCCTAATGGGACGCGGATAATGAGATCCTCTGCACTTTTACCATAGCATTCCTTACCCATGCCCCCTACCCCGTTTTTTGCGCGATATATCTTGGCATGCCTGAAATCCACCAGGGTATTTAAACCCTCATCTACCTGCAGATAAACGCTACCACCATCACCGCCATCACCGCCGTCAGGTCCCCCTCTAGGAATAAATTTCTCCCGGCGAAAGCTGGCGCAGCCATTTCCGCCGTTACCGGCAATAACTTTTATGGTTGCTTCATCTACAAATTTCATTTTTTTAGTTTCTCGTCACTCACTGCTTGTCTTTCGTTTAGCGTCATAGTGGCCTAACCTTGCATCCAGCAACAAAAGACCCACTGCATAACACTTACTTTACTCTACAATATTTCAGATTCAGGCTACAGTTATCCTGAAACCACATCAGGTATGCTATTCCCCACGTAGTATGGGGACGTCTAAAACCTATTTTCCGTCATTCCCGCACAACTGCCCTGGATGACGGAAGTACTGTAAATGCAGGGGTATTTCCCTGTAAATGCCAGTATCCAGCATCAATAAGCATGCCCTTCAGGCATTCTTTTATTCGACTAGATTCCGGGTTCTGCTTCGCAGCCCCGGAATGACGGTTTAGTTTGCTTCGTCGTTCCCGCGCTTGTGCCCTTGGGTAAAGGCGGGAATCCAGGAAACAATCGTTCTCCCAGAAAGATATATATCAAGATTACTTGGTATCCATTAATTGAAATCTAATACAATATATTCAAAACTCTACTATTTCCTTAAAAAAAAACCCCGCTCAGTGGCGGGGTTCTTTTAAAATCTTTTCGATGTATTAAATTAACTCACCACCACGCTAACAAATGTCCTTTGTTTTGGTCCTTTTTTCTCAAACAACACCTGACCTGCTGCCTTGGCGAACAATGTGTAGTCACGTCCGGCACCGACATTCACACCTGGGTGCATTTTTGTGCCCCGTTGTCTTACGAGGATATTCCCTGCCTTGACGACCTCTCCTCCGAATTTCTTGACGCCTAACCGTTTTGATTCAGAATCCCGACCATTTCGTGTACTACCGCCTGCTTTTTTATGTGCCATTTCTCTGTGTCCTTTGTCTTCTAACCACTGATACCTGTAATAGAGAGTTCGGTGAAGCTCTGCCGATGTCCCATCTGTTTACGGTGATGCTTGCGACGCTTCATCTTGATAATCCGGATTTTTGGACCACGACCGTGGGATTTGACCGTCGCTGTGACCGCCGCACCATCAACAAGAGGCGTCCCGACCTTGATATTCTCACCATCGGCAATCAGTAGAACATCCTCAATTTTAACATCAGCACCCTGTTCTGCATGTAATTTCTCCACTTTTATGGTATCACCCTGCTTAACTCGGTATTGTTTGCCACCGCTTTTAATTACTGCGTACATCATAAGTCTCCAAATCTTGTGCTGAGGTATCCTGAAAGGGTGCAGATTCTAAGGAAATGTGCCGCTTGTTACAAGAGAGAATTATAATAATAATAATACTTTATTGGCAATATTGCCTAGTGTTGGCAAAATACCCACAAATACAAATGGATTAGACATGACATTATTAAGTTCACAGATAGTCTCTACACCAGAATCTGACATGGATAACGTTCGCAAATTAATCATTGAGGACATGGAATTAGTAAATAACCTCATTCAGAAACAACTCTATTCCGAGGTCGAGCTGATAAACCAACTTGGAAACTATATCGTCAACAGTGGCGGCAAGCGTCTACGCCCAATCCTGGTTTTATTGGGTGCCGGGGTATTTTCATACCGTGGACATCTGCATATCGAGCTGGCGGCCATTGTTGAGTTTATCCATACCGCGACACTACTGCATGATGATGTGGTTGACGCATCTCTTTTACGCAGAGGACAAAAAACAGCAAACCAGCGGTGGGGAAATGAGGCCAGTGTACTGGTGGGGGATTTCCTCTATTCCCGTGCATTTCAAATGATGGTGGAAGTTGATTCCATGAGAATTATGGAGATTTTTTCTGAGACCACAAACACCATTGCGGAAGGTGAAGTTCAGCAACTAATTAATTGTCACGACCCAGATACAACCGAAGATCGTTATTTAAAAGTGATACATAACAAAACCGCGAAGCTTTTCGAGGCGGCATCTCAAATGGGGGCAATCATAAGCAATCGACCCATTGAAGAAGAGATTGCCATGGCCACCTATGGTCGACATCTCGGGACTGCATACCAGTTAATTGATGATGTACTGGATTATAGTGGCACAGCAGATGAACTAGGAAAAAATATTGGGGATGACTTATCTGAAGGTAAACCTACCCTGCCGCTATTGTATGCCATGGAACACAGCTCAAATGAGATATCGCAACTCATACGCAATGCAATCGAAAATGGTGGAATTGATAAATTGGATCAAATCCAGGATGCAATCGAATCAACCGGCGCGATTACCTACACTGCCCGCCGCGCAAAAGAAGAGTCTGATAAGGCAATACAAGCCATAGCCATGCTTCCTGGATCGGAATATTTGGAGGCACTAAATGTACTCGCGAGGTTTTCATTAGAGAGGACACATTAAATAGAGTCGACATTCGGGGTGTAGCTCAGCCTGGTAGAGCCCACGTTCGGGACGTGGGGGTCGTAGGTTCAAATCCTGTCTCCCCGACCAAATTAATTTAGAACTTACTCGTAAAATATTAATCTTACTAACCTTTACCACTAATTCATTCTGCTTTACACTGCGTCATTATATTATATAACTGAGGAATAATTCATGCGGCTAATTGCTATCCCCCTGATTTTACTGACTTCTTTTTCATCCTATGGACAAGAACAGTTATCGAGTGACAAACAAAAATTCAGCTATGCCATTGGTGTTCAGGTTGGGCAACAAATCGGGCAAAATATAG
>JBNMOP010000032.1:0-25857 GCA_051275005.1 Gammaproteobacteria bacterium
CTACAGATGGTCAATGACAAACAGATCTGTCTGACTAATAATGAGGTGAATACTGCATGGGAGAAATTAACGCTATGTGCACAAAATCAACTATGCATGAATTAATTTTTCGTGGGGATCGCTCAGGTGCTTGTGCCCTTGGGTGCTTGTGCCCTTGGGTATAGGTGGGAATCCATCCGTTGTTAAAATCAGTATGGATTCCGGACAAGTCTTATGGGCATTCCAAAATGACGGGGGTTTAATTATCCGTCAAATTGTCAAAGCTGGTATCCAAAAGAAAAATATAAAATAGACAAGATTAACAAGATTTATGTATACATAAAGTTGTGAAGGAAATAACAATCCGAATATACGGAAATGAGGGTAGATTCAATATTTCAATAAATCAAATTCTATCTTGTTAATCTTGTAAATCCTGTCTAATTATTTTAAAAAATCACAAAGAGATTGAAATTATCTCTGTTATTAAATTTATTATGATGTGCTTCCTGGTGCTGATTCATAAGGTCGATCCGCACGACCACACCAACGTTCCCAGGCTCGTTCAAATGTATAAGGTCCACGTCGTTTTAATATGGCCTCCACCTCGCCATCGCTAAGAAAGGTGATGTCACCTAGCATCGCCGCCTTGAATTGTAATTCGGCATTCATCTCAAGGTAGATAGAACTGAACACCACTTCTCTGGCAGATTTACCCACCACCACACAACCATGACCACGCATCAATGCCGCGCGGTTATCTGCCAACATCACTGCGAGATCCCTGCCCATGTCCATGGTGGTAACCAGTAATGTTGTATCCCCAAACTTGGTGCGCGAATCCCATATGGGAACATTCGAACCCATACCGGCTGCCATATGCAGCAAAGGTCTTAAACAGGTATCGGTTACACCAAATGGAATGACATTAGGACTATGATTGTGGACCACGGCGTTGATATCGGGTCTGGCCTCGTAAACAGATCCATGTATTGCCCGTTCTGCATAGGGGTCTCGACCTTTAGCATCCACCGGTTCTCCTTCTAATGTGAATTCCATTATGTCCTCAACCTTTATGCACTCAGGTGCTCTTGAGCAGGACAGTAGGTAGTGGTTGGGATTAGCCGGGTGGCGTACGCTAATGTGGCCGAAGGAATCAACCACACCTTCTCGGGCCAGGATATGATTGGCGGTAACCAGTTCTTCAAGGGATTCTTTGAGAATTGACATATATCTTCCGTTAGTAATTATGAATAGTAAGTGGTCAGTATAAGAAAATTACTTTAATACACAAGTATATAACTCTCTAATATCAGGTAGATATATAATGAATAATGAGAAAATAACTTAAACAAGATCGAGATTGGGACAATGAATAAATGTATTGCGATATATTTTCTCAGGCATACACTAAGAACTTATTAAATACATTGTTTGTGGGGGATGAATGAAAAACAAGGTCAAGATTTATATTACCGCAGGATATTTACTATTTACTTTATTTTTTCCTTTTTCATTAAATGCACAACAAGCGTTTCCTGAAGGCGAGGGGAGGGATATTGTTTTTGTTTCCTGCAGCCAATGTCATGGACTGGGTCATTTAACCAGGGTTAGTCTTAATGCTGGCCAATGGGAAAATGCACTTTATGATATGTTAGCAAGAGGTGCCGTAGTTGATGTGAAAGATCTTGAGACCGTACGTAACTACCTGGTAAATAATCTTGCAGTCGACAAATAATGCTTAATTATTTAACCAACATAATCTTTTCTCAAGCTGTAGATCAAAATGTATTCTGGGGGATGAAATGCGCGAGCTAGTAAAAGAACTAATAAATGCCAAAATATCACGACGCGGTTTTTTGGCAGGGATGGCAGCAGCCAGTTATGGCGTGACCGCCGCAAAGTCGGCATTGGCAGCAGTTGAACCTTTTATTCCAGGGTCGCAAATGCCCGAGGGTTATACACGCTCTGTAACCGGTACTGGTGCGGAAGTAATGCTTGAACAAATCCTCGAGACGGATGCAAAATATTTATTTATTGCAAATGGCTCCGGATTAGGGCCGATATGTGATGCCCTGGTTGAACGCCCCGGGAAACTAACCCTGATTCAGGCGACCCATGAAGGTCATGTGGTATCTATCGCCGATGGCTATGCCAAGGCATCAGGAAAAACTGGGTTTTGTATGTTTAGCAGGGTTGGTTTACCCAATGCAAGTTCCAGTATGTATAACGCCATGAAGGACCGCTCACCCCTGGTAGTAATCAGTGATCATGCCAGTTCCACAAATGAAGGCACCGACACTCATGAGGATCTCGATGATTGGACAGAAGCGGTCAAGCCTTATACCAAATGGCAATGGGTAGTTCATGAATCAGAAAGATTGGCTGAATGGACACGCAGGGCTTACAAATTGTCCAATATAATGCCGGGAGGGCCTACACATATTCGTGTCCCGCGGAATCACCTCTATGCATCTGATGTAACTGCAAACGTTTATTCCAAAGAGGCGTTTAATGTTTCAATGGAACTCAGACCCGATCCCGTTGAGATTGAAAGGGCAGCAAAATTTCTACTGGAATCAAATTCACCTTTGATGGAAGTTGGTTTTGAGGTTAGTCAATGTAATGCAATTCCATCGGTAGTTGAGTTGGCAGAGTTATTGGCGTTACCAGTGGCGCAACATTCCAGAAGTTTTCATTGTGATTTTCCAAATTACCATCCTCTACATATTGGTTATTTGCTTAATCTTCCAAGCTATTTGCAGTTTTATCCCCATGATATTGATTGCTGTATCAGTATCGGTACCCGGGCTACGCAAGGTATGGAGACCTTTATGAGAAATCGTAGGATCCCATTAATCCATGCCAGTGTAGACCCGGAAAAAATTGGTCGCAATGCCCCTACCGCGGTTGGTTTGCTTGGCGATATTGATTTAATCGCTAAAGATCTGGTGGAAGCTATAAAAAGTATGGCAAGTCCCGCGCAACTAAAAAGGCGAACCGAGGAACGCCGACTAAAAATATCAACATACTCCGCTGGCAAGCATGCAGGGACCCGAGAAGCTGGGCGTTTAAGTAAAGGTGATCCATTACCTTGGCAAAAGTTACTCTACGAGTTGGATCAACTGATGGAGCCCGATGCCGTAGTTGTAGAAGAACTGGGACGGGGAGAGAGGACCGTAAGTCACATCAATTTTAGTCCAGAGGGTAGATTAAAAATAGGTCGTACCACAGGTATGGCCCTGGGTTGGGGAGTGGGTGCCTCGGTCGGGACCAAACTGGCCCTGCCAGACAGACAGGTGGTTTCTTTACAGGGAGATGGTGGATTTATGTTTGGTCAGTCTGAATCACTCTGGTCCATGTCGCGTTACGATGTCCCGATTTTGACAATAATAATAAACAATCGCAGCTATGAGGCAACGCGCTTTCGTATTATGGGTAGTGGTGGTGCCGCAGGTGAGGCAGGACGTGATTATGTTTCCTTCCTGGGTGATCCGGATATGGATTTTGCCAAACTGGCCTCTGTTTATAATATTCCCGGTGAGGTTGTCTCCAACAGTGATCAGGTACGTCCCGCGATTCAGCGAGGGTTCCGAACCTTGAAAGACGGTCGACCGTACATGATTGATGCCCGTACCGCCTCTTGGGGTACCGGTGCTGGCTTGACCCAATACCAGAAATTTTCCGTGGCGCAGATGCGCACAAAAATGGTGTAAGTTATAAAAAGTCAGAAATTTAATAGGGTTTTATCTGCATAATCCGGTATTTTTTTCGGAATATTTACGACCTGAAGTATGGTTATATTGCGTTGCAGTATTTATATCTTTTACTGTTAAATGCGGGTAGCTAATTTTTTATTTAGTCATTGCTTTGAATTGTTGTTAATTAGGCACAACTGAAAAAACTCAAAAGTAATCTAAAATTTATACATAAGTTTATTCAAACCTAAACAGTTCATTATTAATAATACATTGCGATTTAGCTTGATGAATGCTATTTTCTTGTCCATTACATAATTTTATCAACACTTTTGAAGACCACCTGGGGGGTTCAATGTTTACACAAAAGCCTTTTGCAAAAACATTATTAAGTCTTATTATTTCCACACTAATTTTCACTCCTGGCTTGTTACAAGCCCAGGTGCTGGAAGAAATTGTTGTCACGGCCACACGCCGCGTGCAGACACTGCAGGAGGTCCCTATCTCCGTCGGGGTCTATTCCGGCGCTGAGATCGATTTACAAGGCTACCGAAATATTAATGACCTGTCGAAATACTCTCCATCGGTCACTATTAATAATGGTGTCCAGGAACAAAATATTGCGATTCGCAGTTTCTCCACCCGGGGCAACTCCCTGACCTTACAGTCAGCAGCCCCCCTGTTTCTGGACGGCATACATTTTGGCCGTATGTCCCTGGTCAAAACTGCATTCCTGGATACGGAACGGGTAGAGGTATTAAAGGGCCCTCAGCCATTACACTTTGGTATGAATGCCACCGCTGGGGCGTTTAACATCATGAGCAAACGACCCACTGCCGAATGGGAAGGAGAACTCGGTACCGAGTTTGGTAATTTTGGTAGTAAAGAGGTAAATGCCGCTATTGGTGGACCCATAACCGATACCTTTGGGATCCGGGTCGCTGGTATCTTCGAGGGCAGTGATGGCCCGACTAAAAATCGTTACAATATTGGTGAAAGTGGCCCAAAATTTCACCACTTGGGTGGTCGCATTTCGTCACTGTGGAATCCCAGCGATAATATTGAGATATACAGTAAGTTGGAAAAATCTCGACAGCGTAACGGCAGTCAGCTGACCATGGGGTGCTTAACCGGTGCCACGTTATCGGGATTCGGTGATGAGTTAACCCGCGATGATGATGCATCTCTTCGAGGTTTGTTTGGTAATGAGGAGGCGGTTTTTGCAGATGCTCCCATTGGTGTAGGAGTTCCAGCAGGTATAGTTCCACCTGTGAGAGGATCTGGTACCGATTGCTTCGGGGGAAATCTTGCCTTTGGTACGGGCGGGCCGTATCTTGCGCCACCCGCGAGCGTAAATTCTTCAAACGCTAGCAGGGTTGCGACACACGGTAGTGTAGATTCTCGAGCAGTTCTCGCCGCATTTTATTCGCAAGATGGAAATTCTACCCTCCCCGGCGTTGGTGGTGCCGATCATGGTGGCGTTGATGGAACAGTGGGTAAGGATTATATCGACACCTGGAATGGACTTTTCGATGCAACGTATGAGTTTGCTAATGGTATGACTATCAACTCTCAAACTGGATATGCAAAACTGGATCGTCTTGCCAGTAGGGATTTTGTGATTAGCCCGTTTTTATTGGGGTATCAACCTAAAGAAGAAAACTATAAACAGTGGAGTCAACTGGTCCGGGTTGAATCACCCACCGAAGGCTTCACCCTGACAGAGGGAGTCGGTTTCGACTTCATGGTCCAGGCTTTTCATCAAGAAGCCGGATTGAATTTCTGGAATGGTAATTCCGATGCTGGCGGCCTGCGACGACCAATGCGCTTCAACAATGGATGGGAGACGTCGAAGTGGAGCGCCTTTTCCTTTAATACCACCTTTCGTTTCATGGACGATCAACTCTCCATTTCTGCCGGGGGACGCTATACCGATGTCAAGAAGAATGTCCGTATCTGGGGCTGGGGCGCGGCTGATATCTTTGATGAAAGGCCATGCGACTCCGAGGGTACGGATTCAGATGTGCTGACATGCACGACCGATCCTCATTTCTCGATGGTGGATCTAAGCCTAACGACACCGACATATGCTGACCCAAGCCGTGATAAAGATCAGCGTGTCCGGATTGATAATCCGCAACTTCTGATCGATGGGGCCGATACATCTGACCTATGGACACTTAGTAGATGGGGAAGTCGATCAGTCGTCTCAGTGCCACTCAACTACAGAGGCGGTGGGGTCCCGGTGGTAGGTTTTACCGCACCTAACTATCAGAATAATATCCCCGCACCGTTTATCGAAACGCAAAAGGCAGATAATTTTGATAAACAGATTGTCCTTAGTTTTACGCCGAACTCCTTGGAGGGTAATCATACCTTCTATGGTAAATACGTCACGGCGTTCAAAGGGCCGGTTACTGATACTGGGCAGGGCGGTCTTCCCACCACCTTCGAAGAACTCGCTTTTGCTCCAGAGTTTGTCACGGCCTTTGAAGTGGGGGCCAAGGGTACGCTTATGGAGAGACGTCTTCGTTATGATATAGACATCTTCAGGAACGATTTTAAGGATCTGCAAACAGTGGGTGCAGCACCTCTGTTTAACCCTCAAGATCAGAACTCAGTCAGTCTTAATGCAGGCAAACAACGGGTCGATGGTGTTGAATTCAGTTTTGATTATGCGGCGACAGAGAGACTGACCTTGAACCTTGCTGGATCGCTGCTGGACGGGGAATTCCTGGATTTTGATGGTAGTGGCTGTTCCGCAAACGAGCAGGCCGCCGCTTCCCTTAACATTCTTGCGAATCCCTCGAGCTTTAGGGCGGAAGAGATCGCCGGGGCTAACCGATTTTTGGGTAGATTAGAACCGGGGATCGTGGCGTCCCTGACGCCCCTGGCGGATATACCCCCAGAATTTTTTATAACTGGTGGCTGTCGGATGGCAGATACAGAAGAATTTGCAGCAGGGACGACATCCGTAGGAGCAGCGCAAACTGTCTCCCGTCAAGGTACAACCCCGCAGGATTCACCATCTTTCAAATTTGTATTGGGCGGAAACTACGAGATGCCAGTCATGAATTCGTATATGGCCTTTGTCAATGTCAAGGCACATATCACCGATGACTATCGGACCGGCAGGAGTAGTAATCCTTCTGTTACCACCTTTTTCGACAGAGGTGGTGATATAAACGTTTCGGCAGGTTTCGGCCCTCAGGACGGATCCTGGCAGCTAGCGGGTTATGTGCGTAATATCCTGCAAGCCCGCCCGGCGTACCATCCAGAATTTGAGGTAATACCCGATGGGTTTATTACTGCAAATCTTTCGGATAATGCCTTCACATCTTATGGCATAAAGTTTAACTATAACTTCCAATAAAAACCGAATAGAAATCGTTCGTATATTATTAAACGGGGCCGAGTGCCCCGTTTTTTTTATTAATCTTTAGCTGCTTATTATATTTCGTTATTCCCGACAATCAGTAAACTTTTCAAAAAAACCCGCATTTAGAAATTGTACTATGGGTATATCCAAACCTTCGAGCCAGATCAAAGGTTTGTTACTGGGATTACCATGATCAACTTGGGTTTTTGTTGGACTAATGATTAATAGCGATAATAATCTGTTATCCCTGTTTCACACTTGTCCCGGCAACCGCCTTCGTTTATATTGTTGCTTCGCGCTATCTTGTTTTCAACCACCTGATAGGTGTACAGGATGCAGTAGCAAGATAATTCAGGGTATTCCGTTAAAAACAAATAATCCAATGTCGTTTTGTTACGTAATATTAGATCTTCCCGCATTACAATTAAGATGAAACATGGAGAACAGGCTTTATGATTACCGATCTACCAAGAGAGAAATTTTGGACCACCGAACTGAATGAAACCGATGAAGTGCAGAAGGGTTTTGATCGAACAAAACCGGTGCGTTTCTATGACACGACATTAAGGGACGGCGAACAATCAGTTGGAGTTTGTTTTTCCGCTGAAGACAAGTTTCAAATCGCATGCAAAATGTCGGAATGGGGTGTAGGTCGTATCGAATCTGGCTTTCCTCGTGTCTCTGATGAAGATACCCGGGCTGTAAAACGTATTCTGGAAGCCGGTTTAGCCTCTGAAATCTGGGGTTTTTCCCGTGCTGTTAAGGCGGATATCGATGCCCATATTGAATTAGGTACAGAATTTTTATTGATAGAGATCACCACCAGCGACAGAAAAATGAAGGCCTTTGGTTTCACCCGAGAAATAGTCATGAAGAAAGTGACCGATGCTGTGAAGTATGCCAAGGATGCCGGTATCAAAAAGATCAATTTTTTCGCGGTAGATTCTACCCGTAGTGATCTAGGCTATTTGAAAGATGTCTATGCCGCGGCCATAGAACATGGTGCAGAGGAAATCTCTATGGTGGATACCATAGGAGTATGCGCACCAGAAACCGTAGAGGGGTTGATGAGGGAAGTAAAAAGTTGGGTTGGACCTGACATCCCTGTGCATTGGCACGGTCATAATGATTTCGGTTTGGCTACTGCCTCGGCAATCGCTGCAGTACGCGGTGGTGCAAGCTGGATCCAGGGCACGGTCAATGGTATGGGTGAGCGTGCGGGTAATGCCGACATAAGTGAAGTCGCACTGGCATTACAAGGTTTATACCATGTCCCCGTAGAACTGGATCTAACCAAGGCACGTGAGGTATCTAAGCTGGTGCAAAAAGCAGGTAAATATACCGTCGATGGTTGGAAACCCGTGGTAGGTGAGTTCCTCTATACTCGGGAAAGTGGCGGTGTTGTAAGCCAGTTTCACGTACCGGAATCTATCGAGCCATATTCATGTGAGGTGGTTGCAGCAGAACGCAAGATCGTCCTTGGTAAGAAGAGTGGTATGGTCAGTATCGAAATGAAAGGCAAGGAACTTGGTCTGGATATCCCGGAGGATAAGCGGGGTGCGGTGCTGGCAGAGGTGAAGAATATCGGTACCAGTAATGGACGGTTAGTTACTGATGAAGAATTCAAGGGTGTTGTTGCACGGGTTTGTTAGGGTTGATGTGTGGATGGGTGAGGAGTATGAAGATACCTCGTACCCCTGGGAATGACGTGGTTTTAATTATCCGACAAACTGTCAAAGCTAGTATCCAAAAGCAAAATATAAAATAGACAGGATTTACAAGATTAACAAGATGTCTTAACTATGTGAGGGGTGATGCGATCCCCCGTACGTCATTCCCGCGCTTGTGCCCTTGGGTAGAGGCGGGAATCCAGCTGTTGTTCAAATCAGTATGGATTCCGGACAAGTCCTTTGGACTTTCCGGAATGATTGGGTCTAATATCCAGCGTAGGCCAGTATCCAATAAAAAAATATTCGCCTTCTGGCGAATATTTAGTACCTAACTAATAGTTCATAAAGATTTCTTCAATCTTATCTGCCGGGACCTTATCGGCCAGAGACATCATTAAAAGTATCCTCGCTTTTTGTGCAGTGAGGTTGTCTGCAGAGATAAACTCTCTAGTAACTTGTATCCTTCCCCTGCCACCTCTATTCCCCATGACAATAGGAATCCCTTTAGTTTGTAGTTCCATCAGTGCCTCGGTAACCACTGGTGGTGTTCCTCCTGTGGGAAAGCCGGCAATGACCAGTCCTTTAGCCCCGGCAGCAATGGCGGCATGGACCAATTCTGGCCCCGCATCAGCATAAGCATAGATAATATCGACCCGGGGTAACTGAGATGCCATCGTAATACCATCCAGTCGGAACTGACTACTTGATGTGTGTCGGTATTCCGGTTTTCGATAAAAGCGGATCATATCTGTATCTGTCAAACCCAATACACCAAGGTCACCAGAGTCCCAGGTCTCTGTACGATAACTGAGGGTCTTGGTAACGTCCCTGGCCGCGTGGGCCATTTCATTTACCACCAGCATCACCCCACGGCCACCCGCTTTGGGATCGGCAGCAACACGTACTGCATCAAATAGATTTCGAGATCCGTCTTCACTCAGGGTTGTTCGTTGTCTTTGTGCGGCTGTAAGTACCACGGGTTTATTTGTATTAAGCACAAGATTCAGAAAATAGGCGGTCTCTTCAGAGGTATTGGACCCATGGGTGACGACAATACCAGTAATATCAGGATTATTTTCGAGTTCTGCGGTGATGACATGGGCAATGTCGATCCAGTTTTGTATGGAAATCTCTGAACTGCCGATACGGATGTAATCGTAGATCTCGATCCTGGCGATTTTTGCTATCTCAGGAAGTTGTTCAAGTACTGTATCCACACTCAAACGTCCAGTCGGGGTATTTGCTATGGTGCCGCCTGTGGCAATAATCTTAACCAGAGGTAAATTACTTTGGCCTTGAGCAGTGCTTAGAATCATGATAATTCCCGTTATGATGAAAATGATTAACTTAAGATAATTTTTCACTCAAATCTCCTCTGATAGGTTAGGAAAACTATTTCCGCTGTGTCTAACTGCTTATAAGCATGTTTACTGGCGATATATCATCGTATTTTACTATGGTTTTAGACAATTTTATTTATATGGAACTGGAATCTCATACCTGTTAAATCGCCATTATAAATGGAGAAGTCGTGAGGTAAAGCTCATGATATCATTATGCCGGTAATTATATTGATTCACACATAATCAGTATGAGACACAGTACAATGGGGAAAGTAAAGCCTGGTTAAATATAATAATTAATTGGATATAGTGTAATGGGATCTGATCTTTGGCAGGGTATTGTCACCTTTGCCCGAATAGAAATTTTAATTGCAATCGCCGCTGCTGTGCCGGTAGGTCTGATATTCGGAATTCTACCGGGTTTGGGTGGTTTGGTAGCGTTAGCGGTATTATTACCATTAGTCTACGGTATGGAGCCTGTCGTGGGTCTTGCCTTTCTTCTAAGTTGCCATGCGGTGGTAGCCACAGGTGGATCTGTTACTTCAATTCTTCTGGGTATCCCCGGTTCAGTCAGTAATTCCGCTACCATAATAGATGGTTATGCCCTGGCCAGGCGCGGACGCGCAGGTTACGCATTAGGTGCTGCATTGGCTTCATCAAGTCTAGGTGGACTTATAGGAGGAGTAGTACTAATAGGATTGCTACCAGTTGTGCGTCCGGTGGTGATGTCGTTTGGCTCACCTGAAACATTTTTTCTGGCCCTGTTAGGTCTGAGCTATTTGGCATTACTGGGTGGCGGTTCACCATTAAAAGGTTTAGCAGCTGGCAGTCTGGGTCTATTTATTGGCACCTTTGGTTATCACAGTATTTCAGGCGTGCCCAGATTCTGGATGGATATTGATTACCTGTTGGATGGCATCAGGTTAATACCGTTAGCACTGGGAATGTTTGCAATCCCCGAGATAATAGAACTAATGTCAGGGCGTAGTATTGCTAGCAAACGATCTGATGGTTCAAGTATCAGTATTACCGGGAAGCAGGTATGGTTGGGTGTATGGGCTACCTGGGCTAGAAAATGGGTGTTGTTGCGATCATCTGTACTGGGTGTGTTCCTCGGACTGATTCCAGGGGTAGGCAGTGAAACCGCACCATTTGTTACCTATGGCGCAGCAAAGCAAACCTCAAAAAGGCCTCACCTGTTTGGTAAGGGTTGTATAGAAGGTGTCATCGGGCCTGAAGGCGCGAACAATGCCAAGGACGGTGGCGCATTGGTGCCGACCCTTGCCTTCGGTGTCCCCGGTAGTAGTGCAATGGTTCTTCTCCTCGGTGGATTTTTGTTATTAGGATTACAGCCAGGACCAGAATTCCTCAAGGACCATATGGACATGGCTTATGGACTGGCATTTGTTCTTATTGGTGCAAATATTGTTGGCGCTATTGCATTAATATTGCTCGCAAAACATCTGGCAAAGATAACATTAATCCCTGGACATTTTCTTTCGCCAATACTGATTAGTCTAGTAGTAGTAGGTGCATTTGCCACGGAAAATCATTTTACTGATGTATTGTTTGTTTTTATCTTTGGAATTCTTGGGGTAACGATGAAGCACTTTGGTTACTCACGCCCCGCTTTGTTATTGGGGTTTGTGCTGGCGCCATTACTAGAGAGCTACTTGTTCATCTCACTCAATACCTATGGTCCAATGTTTTTTATGAGACCAATATCATTGGGGATTTCTGTATTAATTTTGATTGGTATTTTAATGCCGGTAGTCCGTTTTTTTAAAAACCGTAATAAGACCACTGATAATGATAAGGCAGAGGTGGGTTAAGTCATGAAAGGAAGAATAGGTAATATTATAACGGCAGTAATATTATTATTGTTTCCGCTGGTGTTGTTATTGTTAGCAGAATTTCGTTGGGACTATCGACCTAATGTCATTATGTTTCCATGGATGGCAGGTTCGTTAATTATGTTGAGTGCGTTATGGTTATTAATTCGTAGCTTTGTTGCACCGCTAGAAAACCTTGCAGAGGAAGGTGAAATTATAGCTGAGAGTGATGATCCACGATCCAGTTTGTTGAAAAGAATGCTATGGATGGTCAGTGTATATCCATTATGTTATTCATTGGGACTTATTATTGGTCTGATGTTATTTACATTGGCATATACAAGTTATCATCGATTGCCCTGGTGGCAACGATTGATGTCTGCGTCAATCGTCTTTGTCATAGTTTACATAGGCTTTTATAAACTTCTGGGTGTTTCCCTGCCGATTAGTCCTGTGTGGATGCGCGGTTAAGGGATTATTCCATCCATTTCATTCGGTTTTAAATCACAGGAGCGTTGTATGTTGTTACATGATGGTCATGGCCATGACCACAATCATACGCATGAAAAAGATAGAGAAGCTGTAGCACAATCTATCTGGCGTCAGGAAACGGTTGAATTAAATACCGCGGGTATAGACGTGGGTAGTTCTACCTCCCATCTTTTATTTGCAAAGATACGTTTGCAGCGTAGTTCGCAGGCATTGTCCAGTCGTTTTGTTGTGACAAAACGTGAGGTAATTTACCGTTCTCCCATATTGCTTACACCGTTCATGTCAGATGGGACTATCGATATTCAGATCCTGGAAGATTTTATTCATCAGGCCTATGCCAATGCCGGTTTTCAACGCAATGATATAGATAGTGGTGCAGTGATACTTACCGGTGAGGCGATCAAACGTAAGAATGCGAGAATGATTGCAGATCTATTTGCCGAAGAGGCAGGAAAATTTGTCTGCGCTACCGCAGGACACAAGTTGGAGTGTACCCTGGCCGCCCATGGCTCCGGGGCAGTTGCATTATCTAAAGAAAATAAAGGATGTCTGCTGCATGTGGATATTGGTGGTGGTACGACTAAACTCGCGCTAATCAATAACGGAAAAATTGTAGGTGTTTGTGCCTTCGCTGTGGGTGGCCGTCTAATGGCTATGGATGATGCAGGCCTATGGACTCGGGTAGATGAATCAGCGCATCTTGTTGCGAATGAACTTGGTTTGAAAACAGATCATGCGTCCCTGCAAGACCCTGCAGTACGACAAAAAATTGTCAACCGATTGGTCAGCGTGTTAGTAGACTTTATACGTGTTGGGCCTACTGACCGTTTAGGGATGGCTTTGCAACTAACAGAAGACCTGAAGAGACCAATTAATCCAGTATCACTGTCCTTTTCCGGTGGTGTTTCAGAATATTTACTACGTGATGAGGAAAAAGATTTTGGCGATATCGCCAGGATGCTGGCGGTCGAATTAAAACAGCAATTATCAGACAAGGTTGATTTACCCATTCGAGATCCTGGACAGGGGATCCGCGCCACAGTTATTGGTGCATCACAATTTACCGTACAAGTGAGCGGCAAGACGATTTATTTATCAGACGAGACGTTGCTGCCGGTACATAACATACCCGTGGTACATGTGCCCATAGATTTGTCGGGAGATATCAATGAAAAACTGATCACCCAGTCTGTTAGAGAGGGTATGCAACGTATGGACCTGGCGCTTGACTCACGTATGGCTATCGCCTTCAGTTGGGAAGGCGATCCGGAATATTCCAGGCTTAAAGCTATGGGACAGGGGATCGTTGCAGCGGTAACCACGGACGGTAAACGCGAGGCTCCATTAATACTTATGATACATGGTGATATCGGTAATATATTGGGAAATCTGTTGATTAGAGAATTGGCTTTGCCTTGTAGTTTGTTATCAGTTGACGGTGTGCAATTACAGGAACTGGATTTTGTTGATGTAGGTGAATTAATAGATCCTCCTGGGGTTGTGCCAATAGTAATAAAGTCATTGATCTTTTCTTGACCGAACTTTTTTAACTTTTATTCAATGTTCTTTAGTATTATTTTCAATAATATATAAATCAATATTTATCGCGAGTGTAATCTGATTGAGATCATAAAGTTGCTTATGGCATGCGTAAGGAATTTTAATCATTCAAACTAAAGTTTGTGGAGATAATAAAAAATGACAGATCACATGTCACTTGATGATGTTCATAAAAAAATCAAGAAGCTTGAAGAAGAACTAAGGAAAAGTATTGTCGGTATGGATGAAACCATGCAGTCTACTTTAATCTGTATGTTTGCGGGAGGACATATTCTGTTGGAAGGTGTGCCAGGATTGGGTAAAACACTTTTTTTTAATACCCTTGCAAGAGCAACCAGTGTTGAATTTCGTCGTATTTCATTTGCCGCAGATTTATTACCCAAGGATGTGATTGGTATTGAACATTTTGATATTAAAACAAAAGAAGTAGAACTGATTGTTAAAGGGCCATTGCATACAAACATACTCCTGGCGGATGAATTAAACCGTGCCAGGACCAGTTCGAAAGGATCGGTGCTGGAACCCATGGAAGAGGGACAGGTTACGACAGAACTGGGGGGGACATATCAGCTGGGTGATATGTTCATGGTAGTTGCAACTCAAAATCCCGTAGAAACCGAAGGCACGTTTGACCTGGGACGAGCGGAAAAAGACAGGTTCCTGATGATGGTGCGCATTGCCTATCCAATACCCGAAGATGAAATTGAGATCTTGTATCGATACGGTGCTGTAAGAGAAAAACCGATAGTGAACCCGGTAATGACTGAAGAAGATATATTATTAGCGCGTAAAATAATTCTTCAGAAAGTACACGTGGATATGTCTGCAATCACCAAAATTCAAAAAATATTGGATATGACCCGGCCCGAGAGGACAGAGATAGAAGAAGTTAAAAAACTGGTGGAAATGAGTGGTGGGGTGTCACCGCGTGCAGGTCTTTCAATTATACATTCGGCAAGAGTATTGGCTGTCCTTCAAGGCACGGATTTTATAGGACCTGAAAACATTATACCCGTGTTGTTACCTATCCTTAGACATCGACTCATGCTGAAATTGGGTGAAGTGGAAGAAGATAAGATTGAAATTCGACTTCAGGAGATTATTGACAGGATAGTCGAGAAGGTATTTTAAATGTGAATCGGAAAGATCTTCTTCAGGATATCAGCCTGAAGCCAGTAAAAATTATACCTGGTAGACGGGTTGTAAGTATGACTCCGGGTGAATGGACCAGTCCATTTATTGGTAAAGGTTTTGAAACCAGAGGTTTCAGGGATTTTGAACTTGGAGATGACCCTCGTGCAGTCCATTTATCTACATCCGTGCGTCGTGGTATCCCGACGATAGTCGAACGCGTGGCTTTGCGTGATTTGACAATTATGATCATTCTTGATTTATCTCCATCTATGCTGGTGAGAGATAAATTTGATATGCAGATGATAGCTGCGGCATTACTATTATTTTCAGCATGGAAGGCTGAAACGACTTTTGGTCTTGCCATTCATGATGGTGAATATATAAGTAGTTTTGGATGTAGTATCGGGACGCGTCATTTTTACAAGCTCTACAATAAATTATGGCAAGTATATTCTAGCGAAGGAAGTAATCGTGCAGGTGTAGCCCGCAACATGCATCTACGTCGTTCATTTTCTCAAAATTCAATTATGTTCTTTTGCTCGGATTTTCTTGATAGTGGAGGGGAGTTGGTTGATGTAGTTCAATTGTGGAGGCAAACTCATCGTTATGACTTTATCCCTGTAGTGATACAAGATGAATTTGAGTTTACATTTCCTGTTATAAACTCAGGTACATTTTTAGGTTTGAATGATCCGGAAACAGGAGTGGGAAATGAACTCTGGATTTCAAAGAGTGATTCTGAAGAAATTCGAGATATTAATGAGTCGAGATTTCAAAATTTAATAGAATCATTCAATAAAAATAATACATTTAGTATTCATGTTACAAAAACTGATATTCATGAAACTGCAATGAATTTCATAAAATTTTTCGAAGAACGAAAAAGAAGAGGGGCAAGGTGATAAATCCAGCCAGGATTGCTGAGGAAAATCCACGACTGTTCATTGGGGTTATCGCTCTATTGATAGTTCTGCTGGCAATAGCTGTAGTCGTATCCTCCAGATCAGATATTCAGTTAATTGGGGTGGATAATAACAAACAGGCGATACTTGAAGAAGGTTCTTACCTACAGGGTTGGTCATCCCTGGATCGTGATAGTGCTCATATTGGCGAGAGTGTAAATTTTTATATTAATATTATTTATGATCCAGCATATATAGAACCAGATGTTGATGTTTTTGAAAGAAGCGTGGATGTGATGCCGCTTGAGAAGACCCTGTATAGCGAAACTGTTCTGAATTTAGATGGAGGATTAAAAAAATATATACTGGATTATCAGTTGCAAGTTGTTAATGTTGAACTGGATACAAGTTATCAACTCGATCCCTCAGTGATTTACTATACGGAAATTGGAGAATCAATATTAAAGTCTATACAAATTCCCTCTCCATCGATCCATGTAACTAGCTATTATCCTTATGATGTATCGGCTATTGAACTTAAGGAATTAATTGGTCGGGTATCTGGATATTCATCTTTTACACGTGCCTTTCTGTTAACAGGCGGTATTTTTCTCATATTATTATGTGCAATTAGCATATGGAAGTTCTGTCTTCGAAAAAGTGACTCTGAATTATCAATAGTAGAGGTGCTATGGCTGGAGTACCAGAATAATGATAAAACTAATATCGATAACAGGATTAGTATTGCGGATAGTGAAAGAATTTTTACGCAATTGCTTGAATCACAAACAGCAGTTAAGCCAGGTATGTTTTGGAATGGTCAAGACCCTGAAGATAATTTCTGGGTAGATGTAACACATAAAGCAAGAGCTCTGCTTAGAACAATATACAAACCTTCCGACCCGGATAATAATGACGTTAGCAATACCTCGATACTTTTGGAGGATACTTTTGCACATGTTATTAACGAAGAAAAACGGACAATTCTGACTGAACCGTCATTCTTTCGCAGGCTGATTACACAAAAGAAAATAATGTTTATTAGTATTAGCTGTCTGCTGTCCGGTGTCGTGTTGTTAGTATTTTCTGTATGGCCTAATACATGGATTCCCCGAAACATACTAAAATACAATGAACTGGTTGAGAGAGTACAAAACGAGGAATACATGGACGAGTTTGCTACTCAATTCTCAGATCTGGCAAAAGATATAAGCGATGTTCGCTTGAAAGCCGCCTCTTTTTATAACTCAGCTACATTACTGGCAGTAAATGTTCAGATACTGGATGTAGATCAAATGTTAACTGAAGGAGGAGCATTTTCTGATGTGGCGGCGGACGAAAGAGTAATTCAGGATGCCGAAGACCTGTTAGAAGTACTGGCAAATAATGTAGAGATATACAGAAAATCTGAACTGCAATTAAGAGAAAGTGTGAGGCTTGATTCTAATGATGAAAATATCAGAAGAAACCTCGAGTTGGTCATCAAACGAAGAAAAGCATTGCTGCATATTATCAATACATTATTGGATACCGGACATTTACAACAAGTTGAAATTAATGAGTTGCTAAATTTGTTAGAAAGTCAGATGGCATTGGAATTTAAAGTCGAAGAAGGGAAAGAGGCGCCAGGTTATTATATTGGCGAAGATTTTTAAATAGAGTGTAATAAAACTGTGCTACTAAAATATTTATGTCATTTATAGAATCGATAAATTTTATTTCTCCGGCAATGGTGTTAATGATTGTTCCTTTGCTGGCGTTAATAATTATCGGATTGAATAGTTCTGGAAAAACAGGGGCCGTTTCCTATGCGGGTCTTGAATATCTTAAATTAAAAAAAACACTAACCGGTGTGAATAAAAAATACATAAGAACTATTTTGCTATTAATCCTGATTATTGGACTTGGTATCCTCTGGGCGAACCCTGTTACTTATTCTTCAAATCCGATTTTCGGTAATGCGACACAAGTAACCACAAAGCAATTTGTCGTAGTCTTTGATATATCGCCTTCAATGAATCTTGTTATGGGTGAAGTGACAGAAGAAAAAAAAAGAGGTCTCACGGTAAATGATGAAGGGGTTTCAAAATACGAGGTTGCTCGTGATGCACTTTTTGGTTTTTTGGAGCAGTTCTCTGGCAATTCATTTGGACTTATACTATTTAGTACCGAACCTTTTCTTGCGCGTTGGCCCACTGTAGAAACACAGAACAAGTTTCTGGAAGTTCTGGATGAGAGCCTGCGCAGGGGGTCTGGTTCCCAACTTGAAGCCTACTCAGGCTTGACCAATACCGATGAAGCTCTACTACTTGCGCAGTCAGTAATTCAAAAATCAGCATCTGTTTCTGTCAAAAGTAGTGCAGTTATATTGATAGCGGATGCCTGGGATGATCTGGAAGCGGTTGAAGCTTCAATTAAGGAACTTCGCAGTAATGATATAAATATTTATATTATCGGCACGGGCGTGCCTGAAGATATCGTTAAAAAGTTAACTAAAGAATTTTCAGATGATAACGGCTTTAGAATTTTTCACGTTGACTCAGAGGCAGAAATGGCACAGGCATATTATCTGATTGGTAGTATTGAAGAGTCAGAATCATTTGCTATAGATGAAAAATTTGAAACGAACATACGATGGATTGTTGCACTGTTTATGACTGTTATTACGAGTATTGTAATATGGGTACTTGAAATCCCTCTCCATCGGTCACGCAGTAACAGCACGATGACTGGTACAGGAACAAGGAATATTCGTGGCCTTTCAGAATCCTGAAGCATTTTATCTTTTAATTATTCTCATCCCATTATTATTTGTATTGCGGAAGGGAAGATTAAAAACGATTCAGGTTGTTAGCGTATTTAAGAGTGAGCCTGCAAACAAGTTTTATCATATAACAAGAGCGCTGTTGGCCTTGATACTGGTTGCATCCCTGGTGATGATTACGGCAAGACCATACAGCCAACTAAAAATGACGGCAGATTTTCTTTTTTTGGTGGATATCTCCCGCAGCATGCAGGCAAGAAAATCGTGTAGCCAACCTTCGTATCTAAATCGCGCCAAGATTGTCATGAAGAATGTTATTACAGATATTCCCGAAGCCAGATTCGGGATATTTGTTTACGAAAGACTGGCATTTCCAATAACACAATTGACATTTGATCACGCATATCTGGATACTGTTATTGAAGAAGGGATATTTGATGGCTTAATATTTGATCGTACAGCAACACAGTTAGGTAAAGCCCTATCAACAATTATTCATAAAAAGCAAAAATTGCCCGAACATTATCAAAACCTGAAATATATTATTTTATTAACCGATGGTAATCTTAAGGGCGATTATCAGCTCACTATGGAGGAAACGCTTACAGAGTTGGGTCAATATGAACTTAAGGTTGTTCCAGTTGGCATTGGAAATATTGAACCCACAGCAATACCCATTCAGGAAGATGGAAAATGTGTAGACAAGTTTATAGTGAAAGAAGATAACCTCATAACAATTCCGATTAAGTCAGAGACTTTGCAATTTATAGCAACATCCACAAACGGCCAGTACTTTGGCGAAGGCGAAATACAGAATCTGATAAGCTATCTTAGAGATAATGCACTGGAGGATACCTTTATTGAATCAGGAATTAGCCAACGTCAAAGAAATGATATTAGTTGGATCTTTATGGTGATTTCGAGCCTGGCACTTTTCGGATATATATTTCTGGATTCAAATCTGAGTATTAATTTTACCAAATTAAAATAACTCAATATTGGTCAAATTAAGGTTATTCAGTGTCATGCGATGGCACTTCTACTCTGATATGCATATAATCTAAAAAGAATCAGGCATCATTCGTACAAAAAATGATTAGGAGAAGGAAAAAATGAGTGCAGAAGACATACCAAGATATGGCATAGATTCGTATCTTGATTGGGTTGAAAATGAAGGTCTACCGGTTACTGAAGATTATGGCGTAGATTTGTTTACGGTGCCTACTGGTAACTGGCCGAGACATGAGTGTAAAGGGGCGGCAGTTCATCTTAGAGGCCGTTGTGATTTTAGTAATATGTTTTTATTTGAGTTAGCCCCGGGTACCTCAACTGCACCCATGAAACATTTATATGAAGATGTGTATTACGTACTGGAAGGCAGGGGCAGCACCCAGGTGGAGTTATCCAATGGGGAAAAGCATACATTTGAATGGGGACCAAAAGGGCTGTTCGCAGTACCGTTAAATGCAAAACACCGTCACTTCAATGCCAGTGGACAGGAAAAGGCCTTGTTGGTCAGTACAACCGACATGCCTTTGGTAATGAACACCTTCCATAATGAAGCCTTTTTATTTGATAACGATTTTGATTTTATAGAACGTAGTGGCAAGGCCAAGTATTACACAGGTGAAGGTGACCTGATTACCGTTAAACAGGGTAATCATATGTGGGAAACCAACTTTGTGCCCGACCTCTCATCAATTGAATTGAAATCATGGGGGGACCGCGGCGCGGGTGGCTCCAATATCATGTTTGTTCTGGCGGATAGTTCCATGCATGCGCATATATCGGAGATGCCAGTGGGGACCTATAAAAAAGGCCATCGCCATGGGCCAGGTTTTCATGTTATGTGTGTTACTGGTAATGGTTATTCACTACTTTGGTTTGATGGTGAAGAGGATTTCCTTCGCATCGACTGGAAACATGGTGTGGTATTTCCACCAGCTGATCGCCAGTTTCATCAACACTTTAATACCAGCCAGAATCCAGCGCGATATCTGGCAACGGGGGTAGGTGGACTTAGATACCCACTAACCGTAGACAAACGTCGTTCGTTAATTGGCTTAAAACCTGGTGAAAACGGTGCGGTATCTACCAGTATCAAGGACGGCGGAGATCAAGTTGAATACGAAGATCAGGATACACGTATTCATAAAATCTGGCTGGAAGAGATGGAGAAAAACAACGTTGAACCGAAGATGGACAACTTCAATACTACTTGATCCGGTTTATGCATGGTTTGCTGGCTGGTATTAATGCCGGTAAACCATAATATTAAATCCAGGATGATTTTCTCCTGGTACATTAGTGCAGATCAAATCCGAAATGAATGGGGGGGAGTTTAATGCAATCCACTAGCAAACTAATCTTCAAAATAGAGAGGACTTTACTATTTTGTTTATTATTAGTACTCGCAAGTTGTAGTAGTGAAACTGGCCCTGATAATCCACAGCAAGGACCTGATCCCCAAACTTTCTACAAAGACGAGGTGTTGCATATTATAGTCGGGTTTAATCCGGGTGGAGGATTTGATGAATATGCAAGGATGATAGGCAATGAGATATCAACGCGGACCGGGGGTACGGTTGTTATAGAAAATCAGCCAGGTGGAGGTGGGTTACTTGCATTAAATAGATTAGTACAGTCCCAACCAACTGGTCTCAATATCATGTTATTAGGTGGAGAATCCGCTGTCCTCGCGCAAATCACTAAACGAGAGGGAATTCGGTTTGATATTACTGATTTAAACTTGCTCGGTCGTGCCCAGATAGATACACCTATGGTTTTATGGAGTAAGACAAATCCTGAAACAACCTTTGCTGAAGTTCTAAAAACGATTAATGAAAAAGGATCTAGTTGGGGAGCTAACGGTTTAACTGACAATATATCTGATGCCGAGTCGGCATTGGCAGAGGGACTGGGACTCAGTAAAGAACAATTTGGCATTGTTACTGGTTATTCTGGTAGTAGTGAGGTTGCCCTTGCCGTGGTACGCGGCGAGGTCGACGGGATCGTGGTCAGTAATAGTTCGGCTATTAACTACGTTGGTTCTGGAGATGAAGGGATGGTTGCAGTAGCGACCTTAAGCCGATCACGAGAACAAACTTTTTTCCCGGATGTGCCAACTGTTTTTGAAGTTGCAGATATGACAGAAGCAGGTCAGGCCTGGGTTGACTTCAGGTCAAGTATTACTGAAGTAGGCAGGACATTTGTTACCCATAGGGAAGTGGATCCGGAAAAGGTAACTTATCTTCGTAATGTACTTCAGGAGATACTCACTGATGAGGAATTTATCTCCATGGCAAATGAAAGAAAGCGACCTATAAACTATATGTCAGCGGAAGATCAGGAGCAACTTGTCCAGGGTATATTTGCAGACCTATCAGCTGAGCGAATCGAAGAGGTAAAACACGTCCTCACTGAAAAATTTATTCGGTAGTATTTGATACTAAGGAGCGTTTTTTACCTCTACATAAAGCCGGTAATTATTTCAAACGTTTTATCCTGGTCTGATTAGTCTCAGATCTCGCCATGTGTTTCACGACACTCCAGGAAGTTACTTATGTTAATTATCAATAATGATGATGTTAAATCTTTACTTACCATGTCTGAATGTATCCGCATACAGGAAGCATCGTTTATGGGTCTGGATGATGGTAGCTCTGCACACCGTCCACGTATTGATATGTATGTACCCTGTGAACGGGAAGACGGTTACTGGCGATGGGGCACTATGGAGGGGGCAACCAGTGTGCCGGGGCCTTATTTTGCCATACGCATGAAATCAGATGTTATGACCTGGTCTGAAGATGAACACAGTGGATTGGAGCGAGAAGATAAATACTGTGTGGAGCCGGGCACCTACTGCGGGCTGATTATGGTATTTTCTACCCGTAACGGCGAGCCGTTAGCCATAATTAATGATGGGCAGCTACAGCATATGCGTGTTGGGGGAGGTGCTGGTCTTGGCGCTAAACATCTGTCCAGAGAAGATTCTACCAAGCTTGGTATTCTCGGTTCAGGCGGTATGGCGCGCACCTATCTTGATGCCTTTTGTCAGGTGCGAAACATAAAGCATGTCAAGGTATACAGTCCTAACCCTCAAAATCGACAACTGTACGCTGATGAAATGTCTGCGCTACATGGGATCACAGTGTCAGCAGTGGATACCCCTGAATTGGCCGTAGAAGATGTGGATATTCTTGCTACCTGTACCAGCAGTATGGTGCCTACCGTCAAGGCCGAATGGTTAATGCCAGGTATGCACCTGGTAAATCTAGGTCCGTTTGAGCTCACAGAAGATATCTTTGAAAAGGCAGATATTGTCATTCGTCAAGGTATCGCTGGTGCAGCCATAGGAAAAGACGATGCCGGTCCTCGGGTTAAGTCAGGCGTAGGTGGGAGTCCATTGGCATATATTGCTGGTACAGAAGAAGAGATGAAACGTCTGCCAAAGGAACAACATCAAACATTATTCAGGCGAGACTTCCCTGATTTTAATGACCTTGCGTATTCTCGTGTGCAGGGAAGAGAAAATGATAAACAAATAACGGTCTATATCAATGGTGGAAATCAAGGCCTGCAATTTGCTGCGGTAAGTGGATTGGTTTATGAAGCCGCATTGGCCAGGAAACTTGGAAATAAAATCCCTACAGAATGGTTCTTACAAGACATCCGTGACTGATAAATAAAAATAACATGGCAAAATTAAACCTGACTCTCGCCTGTGGCTTATATGACCGTACTCAGGCCTTGCTCGATGGTACAGTCCAGATAGAGGGTGTGAATTTAAACTTTTTGCCTATGGTTCCCGGCGAGACATTCTGGCGTATGCTAAATAACTCTGAATTCGATGTTTCAGAGATGTCACTTTCATCCTATTCGATTTTGCGTTCCAGAGGTGATAATCGTTTTATAGCCCTCCCTGTATTTCCATCCCGTATTTTTCGACATTCCGGACTTTATATAAATTCTGATGCTGGTATCAAAACGCCTAAGGACCTGATTGGAAAAAAAATTGGTGTGGGTGACTATCAAATGACGGCTGCGGTTTGGGCGAGAGGATTATTACAAGATGAATATCAGGTTAATCCTGATGACATGCAATGGGTAGTTGGTACTGCAGTTCAGGCCCTTGCGTTACCAGATAACATTAGCGTTACTCATTCAGGTAAAAATAATCCAGAAACACTATTAGGGCAGGGAGATTTGGATGCCCTGATTTCAGTAATGATCCCTAAACAATTAAATCAGCAAGGCAGCAAGGTTTGTAGATTGTTTCCTGATTATAAAACTGTCGAATCGGATTATTATAGCCGTACCGGGATCTTTCCAATAATGCATACGATAGTAATCAAAACTGAATTGTATGAAAAGAATCCATGGCTCGCTATTAGCGTATACAAGGCATTTGTTCAGGCCAAGGAAATCAGTTATCGAAGATTATTTAACACTGATGCCTTGACTGCAACACTGCCCTGGTTAGTCAATGAAATGGAAACCACCCGTAATCTTATGGGGGAAGACTATTGGGATTATTCAATAGATGGTAGTCGACCCACACTTGAGGCGTTAACCCGGTATCTTTATGAGCAGGGATTAACAAAATCGCATCTAAAAATAGATGAGTTGTTCGTGAAAAATATTGATACAAACTTAAATCTGTATCTGCATGGAACGAGTGAAAATCGTTAGTCTGATACCAGCTGGTCAGAATTTATTTTGTCTACAATTCCAAGATTGATCCAAAACCATAAACTATATGCATATTTTATAGCCTCGTTACCTCCATTATTCTGGTCAGGTAATTTTTTATTAGCAAGATTAATGCGCGATGATATTCCACCGCTGCAATTGTCATTTTGGCGATGGGTGTTTGCGTTTCTAATATTGTTACCTTTCTCTATAAAAAATCTGCAGGCCCATAAATCACAAGTTCGAAAGGAATTTAGATTTCTTATGTTATTGGGTTTGATTGGCGTGACGTCATACAATTGCTTTATCTATAGTGCTATGCATTTTACGACAGTAGTCAATGCGAGCATTATTAACACACTCATGCCTGTGGTCATTTTTATCTTTTCGATATTGTTGCTTAAGGATCGTCCTGGCAAACAACAATTGATAGGGGTAGGAATTGCGATTGTCGGTGCAGCTTTTATTATTTTCAGGGGAAAGCCGACCCAAATCATGTCAATGACCCTGAACCCGGGCGATCTCATGGTACTGTGTGCACTGGTTTTCTGGGCTCTGTATACCGTTTTACTTCGTTGGAGACCTACACAGTTACCATTGATATTATTTTTATTTATCACATTTGGTTTTGGAATTTTGTTTCATTTACCATTAATCTCAGTTGAATTTTATTTGAAAGGGGGATTTGATGTGACGCCTGCTATTGCGGCCAGCATTATCTACATATCTATTTTTCCCTCAATCTTCGCGTATTTATCCTGGAACAAGGCTGTTGAATTATTGGGTCCTAGCAAAACCGTTATGTTTATCTATTTGTTACCAATTTATGGGGCGATATTAGGGACACTATTTTTAAATGAATCATTTCAAAGTTTTCATGGGATAGGCATCGTATTGATATTTATCGGCATGATACTGGTGACCAGGGATATCATAAGAGCGAGTTAGGGCAGGATTAACAATTCCTCTGGGTTGTAGCCGTAATTTAATGTCATAAAAATTCACAGAATTAAAATTATATTGTTAAAAATCAATATTTTATAAATAATTATTATCAGGCTGCCCTTGTTGGTTGACAACCCTGCAAGCTCGTCACACACTAATAGAATGGCTCGGGGGGAGCAATCAGGAAAAGTGTGCCGTTTCAAAAGACATGCAGTCCTGCATTCCCATTCATGGTCAAGAAATTCCTACTGAATAATTAGAATTCATAACAGCTTGGAGAGACAAGATGAGACAGAAATATTCCCACGCAAGACTAGTCGGATTGGTATTGTTTTTAATGTTAACGACGGGTCTGACCCGGCTATCAGCACAGGACATATCCAGCCTGCCATCGGAGATCCTCCGCTATGCAGATGCGGTGTATGTGAATGCCACGATTATGACCCTGGATGATCATGAAATGAA
>JBNMOP010000033.1:0-25454 GCA_051275005.1 Gammaproteobacteria bacterium
CATACTAACTTGGTTGATTGAAGAAGGTTATCAGACTTTTTTGTCAACAACAGAGCTAAGAGAAGATGAGCAAGAAACAGAACACCTCCAAAGGTTTTATGTGGAGCAAGGTAAAATATCAACAATATCAACAATATCAACAATATCAAAGGGTTAAACATGTCAGAGCAGGAAAAAAAATACGACTCAACTAATATTAAGGTCCTAAAAGGACTAGATGCTGTGAGAAAAAGACCTGGGATGTATATAGGGGATACCGACGATGGGACCGGGTTGCATCACATGGTGTTTGAGGTTGTCGATAATAGCATCGACGAAACTCTTGCTGGGCACTGTACAGAAATACAAGTCATATTACACACCGATAACGGGGTCACAGTAACTGATGATGGTCGAGGAATACCTGTAGATATGCACGAAGAGGGCAAGACAGCAGCAGAAGTAATTATGACTGTATTGCATGCGGGTGGAAAATTTGATGATAATTCTTATAAGGTTTCGGGCGGACTACATGGGGTCGGTGTGTCTGTCGTAAATGCGCTATCAAGTCACCTGGCTTTAACAATCTACAGAGATGGCTTTTGTTATAAACAAGACTATCAAGACGGGAACCCCACAAAGGCTTTGGAAAAAATAGCGCCCTCTGAACAAAGAGGCACAGAGATTCGATTCTTGCCAAGTAACAAAGTTTTTACAGATATTGTATATCATTATGACATACTTGCTAAAAGACTAAGAGAGCTGTCTTTTCTGAATTCAGGGGTCAAGATTATCCTGCTGGACGAAAGAGATGGAAAAAAGGATGTGTTCGAATACAAGGGAGGAATAGCCGCCTTTGTTCAACACCTGAACCGAAACAAAACCCCTCTGCATGAATATGTTATTGATATTGATAGTGAAAAAGAGGGTGTTGCCGTTCAGCTTGCAATGCAGTGGAATGATTCGTACCAGGAAAATATATTTTGTTTTACCAACAATATCCCTCAACGAGACGGTGGGACACACCTTGCTGGGTTTCGTGGCGGACTAACAAGAACTTTAAATAACTTCATCGATAAGTCGGGCGCTGCTGCAAAAGCGAAAGTACAGGTTACGGGCGATGATGTGCGCGAAGGCTTAACGGCGGTGCTATCAATAAAGGTCACAGATCCAAAATTTTCCTCTCAAACAAAAGATAAGTTGGTTTCCAGTGAGGTAAGGCCCGCAGTAGAGTCGAGTGTGGCAGAAAAACTCCAGGAGTTTCTGGTTGAGCACCCAATAGAAGCTAAGGCAATTAGTGAGAAGATTATAGATGCAGCAAGAGCAAGAGAGGCTGCACGAAAGGCGAGGGAGTTAACCAGAAGAAAAACGGCATTAGATGTCGCCGGGCTTCCAGGGAAATTAGCGGACTGCCAGGAAAAAGACCCCGCAAAATCGGAACTATTTTTAGTAGAGGGAGACTCTGCAGGAGGATCTGCAAAGCAAGGCAGAGACAGGCGCAACCAGGCAATACTTCCCCTAAAAGGCAAAATATTGAATGTAGAGAAAGCAAGGTTTGACAAGATGATTTCGTCTGTGGAAGTAGGGACATTAATTACCGCATTAGGCTGCGGTATTGGCAGAGAAGAGTTTAATATTGATAAACTTCGTTATCATAAAATAATTATTATGACAGATGCGGACGTAGATGGTGCCCACATTCGGACGCTGTTGCTCACGTTTTTTTACAGACAGATGTTGGCGTTGGTTGAAGCAGGTTATATTTATATTGCACAACCACCTTTATATAAAATAAAAAAAGGAAAAAAAGAAAGGTATCTAAAAGATGATGGAGAAAAGGAATCTTATCTGATCGAGCTCGCATTGAGCAATGTTGTATTAGAGTTAAAACCAGAGAATAAAAAACTTTCAGCAGAAGAAGCAAACCATGTTTCTCGACAATATTTGGTAATGAACAAAGAAAGAGAGCGCCTTGAAAAACGCTATAACCCACAAATGTTAAATGTTATTAGGACACTGCCTAAGGTAGATATTAATAACTTATTAAATAAAAAATTAATGCAAGAATGGGCAAAAAAGATGGAGCAGAGGTTGGTTCAGTATAACGAGGATGGTGCAAAGTACGGAGTTGAAGTGTTTGATGGTGGCGGTAATGAATATGGAGTCAATGTGGTCATAAATACACACGGCTCCGAATCTATTAATATATTGCCGCCTGATTTTTTTAGATCCAGAGAATATGAAAAATATGTAGCATTAGAAAATTTGTATGAATTTGATGAGGTCTTTGTTTCAAAAGGCGAGAAACAAAATAATTTTAAAACCCTTAAAGATGCTTATGATTGGTTGTTGGCGGAGGCTGCGCAAGGGCTACATTTGCAGAGATACAAGGGGTTGGGAGAAATGAATCCAGACCAGCTCTGGGATACGACAATGGATGCTGAGAAAAGAATTTTGTTTCAGGTAAGGATTGAAGACGCGGTAGCAGCAGATGAAATATTTACTACACTTATGGGGGATCAGGTTGATCCCCGGCGGGAATTTATCGAGCAAAATGCTCGTAATGTTGAAAACCTTGATACGTGACGCATAGTTAAGCTCGGGCTAAAGACCAAAGTTCAACGCGTTGAACGCCCTTAGACTTAAGTAGTTTTGCAAGCTCATAGCCGGTAGCACCTGAAGTAACGACGTCGTCAACAATTGCAATAGATTTGTAATTGAAATGGTGTCGAACTTTAAATGCGCCTCGAATATTTGATTTACGCTGCGCGGGATTAAGTGTGTGCATAGGCAGGGTATTACGTGAACGTCGTATAAGCCGATCGTCGTATTTCATGTTTAGTAAATAACTCAGGTTTTTGCACATTTCTGTGGACTGGTTAAAACCTCTTTTATAGAACCTGCTGAAGTGCAAAGGTATTGGAAGCATGATGTCAGGGAGCTCGGATGATGTGACAACAATCCTGTTTGAGAGCAGTAATGTCAGCGCAGATAATGTGCTAAACTTATGATTATATTTAATTTTTTTAATTAAACCATCGGCAGGGTATAAATATTTTAAGGCAGAGATGGTTTTATCTACAGGTGGTTTAGTTAGTAAGCACGGACCACAAATGCCTAATGAGGGTAAGGGTTTGCTGCAAATGCCGCAGCATGAAGTAATTATCGGCATATCCTCCAGGCAATCTTGACATATTGAGGCTGACGTTTTGGTGCATTTTCCACAAAGCTCGCAACAACTAACGAGAATATTATTAAGCCAGGCGCTCATGTTCATAATTCAGTAAACTTCCGTGTCATTGTTTAGGTTGACAGCTTTTCTGACATGCCTATTATTAACTATCCTTTCTTAATTACACAGAGCAAGTACTAATGTCAAGCAACGTGAATGTCGAAGATGTTTTTTCAGGTCTACTGCGACACGATTGGGGTGTCGACGAGGTAAGAAAGCTTTTTAGTTTGCCTTTTAATGATCTGATTTATAAAGCGCAAACGATACATCGTAAGTTTTTTGACCCAAATGAAATCCAGTTGAGCACATTAGTAAATATAAAATCAGGGGGTTGCCCTGAAGACTGTGCCTATTGTCCACAAAGCATCAGGTATGAAACAAACGCGGAAGTTACGCCATTAATGGCGCTGTCAGATGTAATCGATGCTGCAACAAAAGCAAAGGAAAATGGGGCAAGTCGGTTTTGTATGGGGGCGGCCTGGCGTAGCCCAAAACAAAAAGACATTAATAAAATTAAAGAGATGATTAAAGCGGTAAAGAAGACGGGACTGGAAACCTGCGCTACTTTAGGAATGTTAACAGACGATCAGGCAAAGAGCTTAAAAGATGCAGGGCTCGATTATTACAATCATAATTTGGATACTTCTCCAGATTTTTACAAAAAAATTATTAGTACCCGAGCGTATAAGGATCGTTTAAAAACCTTGGGGTCGGTTCGTAAGGCCGAACTAAAAGTATGCTGCGGAGGAATTATTGGAATGGGTGAATCGACTGATGACCGAGGCGGATTATTGCTGACATTAGCAAACATGAAACCGCATCCAGAAAGTGTTCCAATAAATATGCTGGTTAAGGTGTTGGGCACGCCGCTGAATAATGTTGAGGGGATAGATGGTTTTGAAATGGTTCGTACAATATCTGTTGCTAGAATACTAATGCCTAAGGCTTATATTCGTCTGTCTGCCGGTCGCGCGGATATGTCAGACGAAGCGCAGGCCCTTTGTTTTATGGCTGGAGCAAATTCAGTTTTTTTTGGAGATAAACTATTAACAACAGAAAATCCTGACAGAGATCATGATTTTGATTTATTCTCAAGGCTTGGTTTAAGGCAAAGCACTCTGGCGAATTAATGACTGTTGCTCATGTAGGTTATGGGTATGATTCAAGCCCAATTGTAGAAGAGTTAAAAAATCTACAACAACAGGGGTTGTACAGAAAAGGACGGGCAATACACAATGTAAACGAGACGGAAGTAAAAATAGACGGAAATATATTAATAAACTTTTGTAGTAACGATTATCTTGGGTTGTCGAGTCATCCTAAACTAAAGCAAGCAATTAACGACTCTTTGTTGTCTGGTGGCGCAGGAAGCTGTGCTTCGCCGATGATCTGCGGTAAAACTCATTTGCACGCAGAGCTAGAGAAAAAAATTGCTAACATCACAGGACGCGATAAGGCTTTGTTGTTCTCTTGTGGATATATGGCAAACATTGGTGTTATCCAGGCATTAACACAATCACAAAAATTTGTCATATACCTGGACAAGTTATGTCATGCGTCAATAATTGACGGCGCGGTCCTGTCGCGGACGAGATTTAAAAGATATCAACATGCCTCTATGGGTTCATTAAGGGCATTAATGGAACGCTCTCCATTAACAGAGAAGTTAGTGCTTACTGAGTCCGTATATAGTATGGATGGTGATATTGCTCCGCTTAGCCTGTTGTCTACATTATGTCATGAACATGCCGCTTGTCTTGTGGTAGATGACGCCCATGGCTTTGGTGTTATGGGTGATAGTGGGTTGGGCGCTATGGATGAATATGGTTTAACGCAGACAGATGTACCGTTATTAATGGCAACGTTTGGAAAGGCTTTAGGGGTTGGGGGAGCATTTGTTGCTGGTAAAGCTGAGTTGATTGAAATTCTGGAACAACGTGCAAGGCCCTATATATATTCAACGTCGTTGCCGGTTCCTGTCGTTGCGGCTGTTATTGCCGCGCTTGAACTCCTGGACGAAGAACCGGAAAGAAGACTGCGACTAAGACGATTGATAGAACATTTTCATCAGCAAGCCAATAAAGCGAGCATTCAAGTTTCTAAATCGACCAGTCAGATACAACCTATTATCATTGGTGGTGCAAATGAAACAATGCGTGTGCGTGATCTATTAGAACAGGAGGGCTTGTTTGTCGCAGGTATTAGACAGCCAACTGTGCCTAGAGGAACGTCAAGATTGAGAATTACTTTGTCTGCTTCACATTCTTTTGAGCAAGTCGATCGATTAATTGATGCACTGAAAAAAATTATATAAGCGTGGGCAAGCTTGCCGGATAAATTATATATGCTAGAAGAAAATTTTTCGTTTTTTGATAAAAAAAGATTATTGAAAAATTTTAATGCCGCCGCAGTTAATTATGACAGCGCTGCGGTTTTACAGAAGTATACAGGCGGTGAACTTTTAGACAGATTAAATCTGGTACGGCTTGCCCCAAAAACTATTCTCGACCTGGGATCTGGCCCAGGAGAGATGTCGAGGGCCTTGTCGTCAAGGTACAAAAAATCCCGTGTTGTTCAGATTGATTTTGCAGAAAGCATGCTCAGACAATCAATGGCAGGTGAAAATAAAGACACTAAGAGGTATTCCTATCTTTGTGCGGATGCTGAGGCTTTGCCAATAAAAAAAGGTGCGGTTGATCTTGTTTATTCAAACCTCATGCTGCAATGGTGCCCTAATCTGGCTAAACTTTTTGCAGATGTTTTTTATTCTTTACGACCCGGCGGTCTCTTTATTTTTTCGTCATTGGGGCCAGACACTTTGTTCGAGTTAAGAGACAGTTGGGCCGCAGTGGATGAGGAGCCTCATGTAAATATGTTTCAAGATATGCATGTATTAGGAGATGCTATGGTAGGGGCTGGTTTTGCAGAGCCGGTAATTGAGGTTGACAATGTGGTTATAACTTACTCTTCTGTCTCAGAGTTAATGGCGGATTTAAAAACGTTAGGTGCACGTAATGCTAGCAGTCAACGACGCAAATCATTAACAGGAAAAGAAAGGTTGCGACGCGTTTATGAAGAGTATGAAAAATGGAGGGAGGACGGAAAATTGCCGTCAACTTATGAGGTTATATATGGTCATGCCTGGACGCCAGGCACAACAGCTGGAAAAGAAAAACGCGAGTTTTCAATTTCTCTGGATACATTAAAGGCTGCTTTAAAGCGTCATACAAACAAATAAGTTATAACCAAGATAGATAATATGTCTTATTTTGTTACAGGCACCGATACTGGTGTAGGCAAAACAATAGCCACTATTGCCATAATGCAGGCGCTACAAGCCAGGGGCGGCACTGTTTGTGGCATGAAGCCAGTTGCCAGCGGAGGCAGGATTGATTCCGAACGCGGGTTGGTTTCGGACGATGCGCTATTATTAATGCGCTATGCAACAATAAAATTGCCCTATCATGTCGTCAACCCGATTTGTCTGAAAAATCCCTGTTCGCCCAATATTGCTGCCAAATTGGAGGGTGTACCGTTGACACTAGATCGGGCGATTACTGCATATAATGAGATAAAAAAGCTTGCCGATAGCATTATTGTTGAGGGCGTGGGAGGTTGGAGGACCCCATGTTTTGGTGTTACTGGAATGGAGCGTCTGGCAAGAAAGATGAACTTACCTGTAATTCTGGTAGTGGGAGTCCGTTTAGGTTGTATAAATCACGCATTGCTTACTGCAGAGGCAATAAAAAATGATGGATTTATTTTCTCAGGATGGATAGCAAATGTAGTTGACGCTGATTTTAGCTATGACGTGAATACAATTGAATTTTTACAAGCCAATATTAGTGTGCCACTTTTGGGCAAAATACCCTATCAACAAAAACTGACGAGACTAAGTTTAGGACATCTCATTGCGCGAATGCCTGACTCTGTTTTATCTGGTTGAATTATAAGAAAATTTCAGAGTATTGTGCCTTGTCTGACCGGTCTTGCCTAACAGATCTATGTTAACCATGGCAAAGCACTACCTTAAAATCAGGCTAAATCGTTAGGTTAAGGCTGCTAAGTAAAATATTGTTCCTTATCAGACCTAAAATTATATTCGTCAATGGGTTATTATGAAGCACTAAGACGCAATTCTTGAATAAGCTTGGAATAGTGCAAGTTTTAGTTCATTAGCATAAGAAATGATCTCTAATGGATTGCACACAAGTAATTTTACAACAGAAAGATTTTGTTTGAGGGACAGTAAATGCCGTTTGTAAGATTTAAAATGTCGATAACGTTGCTTGTGCTTACTATACAGGCTGCTTTGCCGTTCCCAGTATTTGCTGACTATGCTCTGAACATGACTCGGGGCGTCACTACGATCAGCAAAGAAGTTTATGATTTACATATGTTAACGTTATGGATGGTAACTCTCATAGGCATATTGGTGTTTGGTTTGATGATATGGTCAATTATTCATCACCGAAAATCCAAGGGGGCAAAAGCCGCGCACTTTCATCATAGCAGTAAATGGGAGGCCGTCTGGACGATAATACCTATCATTATATTGCTTGCATTTGCAGCGCCAGCAACCAGGACCTTGATCGTAATGGAAGATTCTGGAGAAGCAGAAATGATTATCAAGGTTACTGGTTATCAGTGGCGATGGCACTATGAATATCTAGAAGAAGATTTCGGCTTTTTTAGCTCTTTGGACTCCGTGCATAATGAAGCAAGACAGCTAGGCTCCGGCATAGACGTAAGCAAAATCGAAAACTATTTGCTTGAAGTGGACAACCCAATCGTTATTCCTGTTGAAACAAAAGTACTGTTTATGCTTACCTCTAACGATGTTATACATGCCTGGTGGGTCCCTGAGCTCGGCTGGAAACGAGATGCAATTCCTGGGTTTGTAAATGCCAACTGGACCCAGGTAAATGAGCCTGGTATTTATCGGGGTCAATGTGCTGAGCTCTGTGGCAAAGATCATGGTTTTATGCCCATAGTGCTTAAAGCAGTGCCAAAGGACGAGTACATGCTTTGGGTGCAGGATCAAAAAAGAATCCAGGCCGAAGCTGAGGCAGGAGCGGACAGAGTGTGGACTATGGCGGAGCTCATGGAAAGGGGCGAACAGGTTTATGGTTCGACCTGTGCGGGCTGTCACCAGGTAAATGGACAGGGGTTGCCGCCCACCTTCCCTGCGCTCACCGGGAGCTCAGTTACAACGGGACCGATGGAAGACCACCTGGATGTTGTCGTTAATGGCAGCGCTGGAACAACAATGCAGGCATTTGGAAGACAGCTAAACGTGGTTGACATTGCTGCAGTGGTTACCTTCGAAAGAAATGCTTTGGGCAATAGTGTAGGCGATATGGTGCAGCCCGCTAGTGTTCCCGGTCCACGCTAAAATTGAATGGTTAAAGCAGATATTGAGGGTTAAATATTATGAATGAAGCGGTCATAGACAAGGCCCACCATGATGATCATCGTCCTGCTGGACTGAAGCGCTGGTTGTTCACAACCAATCACAAGGATATTGGTACGTTATATCTTTGTTTTTCGCTATTTATGTTTTTTGTTGGTGGTGCTATGGCGCTAGTGGTTCGGGCTGAGCTATTTTCACCGGGACTGCAATATGTAGACCCGCAGTTCTTTAACTCTATGACTACGATGCATGCTTTGATCATGGTTTTTGGTGTGGTTATGCCGGGTACGGTCGGGTTTGCAAACTGGATGCTGCCTATGATGATAGGTGCGCCGGACATGGCTCTGCCGAGAATGAATAACTGGAGCTTTTGGATACTGCCCTTTGCCTTTTCAATGTTGTTAATGACGCTGTTATTGCCAGGGGGAGGCCCTGCTGGCGGATGGACAATGTACCCGCCGCTAATGCTACAAACAGAGCAGGCTTTTCCATTTGTCATTTTTGCCGTGCATTTTATGGGTATCTCTTCGGTTATGGGGGCAATAAACATAATCGCAACTATCCTTAATATGCGCGCGCCGGGTATGAAGCTTTTGGACATGCCGTTGTTTGTCTGGTCCTGGTTGGTAACAGCATTCCTGCTGATAGGTTCCATTCCGGTGCTTGCCGGTGCGGTTACTATGCTTCTAACCGACAAATTTTTTGGTACAAGTTTTTTTAATGCGGCAGGCGGCGGAGATCCAGTATTGTTTCAACATATATTCTGGTTTTTCGGTCATCCGGAGGTCTATATTTTGATCTTGCCGGCCTTCGGTGTGATATCGCAGGTTATTCCTACCTTTGCAAGAAAGCCCTTGTTTGGTTACGTCTCTATGGTATATGCAACGTGCTCCATTGCAGTGCTTTCGTTTCTGGTTTGGGCGCATCATATGTTTACGGTAGGGATGCCTTTGGCGGCAGAATTATTTTTTATGTATGCCACAATGTCAATCGCGGTACCTACCGGAGTGAAAATTTTTAATTGGTTGGCTACCATGTGGCGAGGAGAAATGACCTTTGAAACACCCATGTTGTTTGCAATAGCATTTGTAATGTTATTTACGATAGGCGGGTTCTCTGGGCTAATGCTTGGTATAGCTCCTGCGGATTTTCAATACCACGATACATATTTTGTTGTTGCCCACTTTCACTATGTGTTGGTAACCGGGGCGATATTTTCGATGATGGCAGGGGCATACTACTGGCTGCCTAAATGGACCGGGTTTATGTATGATGAAAAACTTGGAAAAATTCATTTTTGGATATCAGTGGTTTCTGTAAATGTTCTATTTTTTCCGCAGCATTTTTTGGGGTTGGCGGGGATGCCAAGGAGAATTCCTGATTATTCAATTCAATTTTCAGAATGGAATGCTGTATCAAGTATCGGAGGCTTCGTGTTTGGCATAAGTCAATTAATAATGGTATGGGTCATTATAAAATCTATGCGAGGCAAGGGTGAGCGAGCGACAGACCGTGTATGGGAGGGCGCTCAGGGTCTTGAGTGGACATTGTCGTCACCGCCGCCGTATCATAGCTTTGTTACGCCGCCGAAAATAGATAAGTCCTGAGGTTGTATCGAGAATGACTGGAAAATACCAGAACAACATCTCGGACAAGAACAAGAAGATGGCCTATGTATTAGGTTTCATTGCCATAGGAATTTATGTTGGATACATTCTTTCGTATTATTTTTAGTCGATGATTGAGAAAAACAAACACACAGTAATTTATTTAACGTCGGTAGCAGTGCTGATGTTTGGTTTTGGTTATTTGTTAGTTCCTTTGTATGATGTGATATGCGATATAACAGGATTTAACGGAAAAACGGGCTCGATTAGTATTAACAAGGCCAATGAAATGATAATCGACAGTAGCAGGTTAGTAACTGTGGAGTTTGATACTAATGTTAATAGTGCGTTGCAATGGAGTTTTAAGGCTAATAGCAAAAAAATTAGTCTACATCCCGGCGAAGTTGGTGAAGTTAGCTTTAGTGTTAAGAACTTGGCTAACAGGCCGATAGTTGGGCAGGCAGTTCCCAGTGTTGTGCCATCCTTAGGCTCTATTTTTTTTAATAAAACAGAGTGTTTTTGTTTCACTCAACAGATGTTGCTGCCAGGAGAGCAAAAGGAAATGTCCGTAAGGTTTGTGGTAGAGCCTTCGTTGCCAGGTTCAATTGATGCGCTTGTTTTATCTTATACGTTCTTCCAGGTGCCTGATGCAATTTTAAGCAGGTCTTCAAAAAGTCGTAGCGTTGAAATTAAGCGCAGAGATGATGGGCAAGAAATATGATAAAAACTGAAAATTCTTATTATCTGCCGGATCCTAGTCATTGGCCGATAATAGGTTCGATAGGATTGTTTTCGATATTCTTTGGCGGTGCTGTCTGGCTGAATGGTTCAGGGGCGGGCCCCTGGTTATTGGCTTTTGGTTTTATAATATTTATATATATGTTGGTAGGGTGGTTTGGCACAGTTATCCGCGAAAGTGAAGCCGGCGCATATAATGACCAGGTTGATGATAGTTTTCGTATGGGAATGATCTGGTTTATTTTTTCAGAAGTCATGTTTTTCGCATGTTTTTTTGGTGCACTTTTTTACGCCAGAATTCTTTCAGTGCCCTGGCTCAGCGGTGAAGGTGTGGGGTTTATGACAAATTACCTGCTTTGGCCCGAATTTAGCGCTGTATGGCCTACCAATGTTATGCCCGATCCTTCGGCTTTCAATGTATATGTGGATGTTGTGCCTGCCTGGGGGGTGCCAGCAATAAATACAATTATATTACTTGCCAGCGGGGTGACTATTACGCTTGCTCATTGGGCAATAAAGGAAGGAAACAGAAAGGGATTAAGTAGATGGTTGTTTGCAACTTTTGCCCTGGGGTTTATTTTTGTTGGCTTCCAGGCGCAGGAATATATACACGCTTATCATGAACTGAATTTGACACTAAATTCGGGTATTTATGCATCAACATTTTTCATGTTAACCGGATTTCACGGGTTTCACGTAACGCTAGGCGCTATAATGATAACTGTAATTTGGGTTCGATCATTAAAGGGTCATTTTACCGAGGAGCGACACTTTGCCTTTGAGGCCGTTGCCTGGTACTGGCACTTTGTTGACGTGGTGTGGTTGTTGCTGTTTGTTACGGTCTATTGGGTATAACCAGTCAATAAATGATTATTAAATGAACACTGGCGCACTAATGCGCCAATGTATCATTATTTTGAACATGACCGACGGGTGCAGGCGGTTCATCAAAAAATACACCCCGTGTCGAGAATGTGTAATTCCCCTCAATTGCCATGAGCCCTATCAGAACTAGTAACAAAGTTGGCGGTAACAATATAGCGTATACCAGCGCGAGCCTTTCCCAGGCCATGTGCATGAAGATGGCAATAATAAAGCCAGCCTTTAAAAACATAAATAACAGGATTAGTCCCCAGCGCAACAAACCCTCAAGTTGTAAATAGTCAACCAGATAGGAAAATGTACTCAGTACAAATAATAACCCCCATATCCAGAAATATATGCCTAGCGGGTGTTGTTGACCTTCTGCATGTTCAGTCATGATTCCTCCTACCAAAGATAGAAAAACGCAAAGATAAAGACCCAGACCAGGTCGACAAAGTGCCAGTAGAGACCAGTTATCTCCACTATTTCATAGCCTCGGCTTTCGTAGTCACCGCGCCAAACTTTAAAGGCAACAACGCTGAGGTATATCACCCCTATGCTGACGTGCATGCCGTGGAAGCCGGTGATCATAAAGAAGCTAGAGCCAAATTGCGACGCCCCAAGAGGGTTGCCCCAAGGGCGTATGCCCTCTTCGACTATCAGCTTGGTCCATTCAAAGGCCTGCATGCCGACAAAAGAAGCGCCAAGCAGGGCTGTTATGATCATCAGTGCAGCGGTTACGTTCCGGTTGCCCCGGTAGCCGAAGTTTACGGCCATAGCCATGGTGCCGCTGCTAGTAATGAGGATAAATGTCATGATGGCGATCAGTATCAACGGTATGTGGTGGCCTGCGATGGTAAGAGCGAAAACCTCTTCTGTATTTGGCCATTGCACCGTGGTCGACATTCTCACAGTCATATAAGAGGTCAGAAAAACACTGAAGATAAATGTATCGCTCAACAGGAATATCCACATCATTGCCTTGCCCCATGGCACCGGAAAGGTTTGTTTGTCATCCGACCAGTCGGCGATCACGCCGGCATGTCCCGATTTCTCAGTTATTGTTTCCATGGTTGCTGTGCTTGCCCCTTGTTGCATGAATCAAATCCTCATTACGTTAATAACAGTAAACCGAATAATACCAGCCAGACCAGTAGCAGGTAATGCCAATAGGTTGTGCAAAGTTCTATGCTTAGACTAACGCTGTCCGACTTTGCGTTTTGCCAGACCTTGGTTGTCACCCTGGCCCAGACGTATAATCCGCCTAACAGATGTAAGGCGTGTATACCCGTTAATAGATAAAAAAATCCTAATGCCGGGTTGCTTAATTGGAAGTAGACGGTGTCGTGTAGTTGCTCCCAGGCAAGCAGCTGTCCTCCGAGAAATAGAAAGGCAAAAATACCGCCAATTAGTAAAGCTCTTTTCAGGTTTTGTGCATTGGTCGTCTCAGACACGTTCTTTGCCTGTTGCATGGAAATGCTGCTGTAAATCAATAACAGAGTATTGATCCATAATACCCCTGGCTTAGGTATGCTGAACCAGTCTCCTGCGTGGGTAGGATCCATGCGCATAATATAGGCAGTTATAAAAAGAGCAAACAGGCTGGAAACCATCGCAAGAAACATATACAGGCCTACTTTTTTTGCCGGCTCGTCTACCGCAGCAACGTCTACTGTATAACCTGGATCACCTGCCGCCAACCAGGGTTGTGCCATCAAATATCTGACCAGCACTGCCCATACCGTTAGGGCACATACCAGGGCAATGGCAAGGGTCCACATACTCATTATGAGTGATCGCTCGCCTCATCAACTGCGTCTTCGCTCTCGCCGTCTACTGAATCATGGCCGTGATGAGGTTCGGTTTGTGGAATATAGTCAAGTTCTACTCCGGGGACGCTATAATCATAAGCCCAGCGGTGAACTTCTGGCAGTTTAGGTCCCCAGTTACCATGCTTGGGCGGTGTATCCGGCGTTAGCCATTCCAGCGTCGTAGCTTCCCATGGATTGCCGCCAGCAGGCTTGCCCTTGCGCAGTGTCCAGATTACATTATATATAAATATGAGTTGGACTATGGCGAGGATGATTGCAGCCACAGTAATGCCTACATTCATGGACTGTGCTGAGGCAGGGATAAACTCAGCATTGCCATAGGCATAATATCTTCTGGGTAGCCCCATGATGCCAAGATAATGCATAGGTAGGTAAATAGCATAGGTGCACAGAAATGTTAACCAAAAATGTATCTTACCCAGGGTTTCATTGAACATTTTGCCCGTTATTTTTGGCATCCAGTGATAGAGAGCACCAAACAGTACTAAAACTGGCGAAACTCCCATGACCATGTGGAAGTGACCGATTACAAAATAGGTATCAGACAAGGGTAGGTCTACTGTAACGTTTCCAAGAAATAGCCCGGTAAGCCCGCCATGGGTGAAAGTAAATATAAAACCTATGGAAAACAGCATGGGCACCGTCATGCGTATATTGGCCTGCCAAAGGGTCAATACCCAGTTGTATACCTTGATGGCTGTCGGGATAGCAATTATCAATGTGGTGGTTGCAAAAAAGAAACCAAAGTACGGGTTCATGCCGCTTACATACATATGATGTGCCCACACAACAAAACTTAGGGCACCAATGCCGACTATGGCCCATACCATCATTCGATAGCCAAAAATATTCTTTCTGGCATGTACGCTTAGCAAATCTGAGACGATGCCAAATGCCGGCAATGCAACGATATATACCTCAGGATGACCAAAAAACCAGAATAGATGTTGGAAAAGTATCGGGCTGCCGCCTTGATGGTCTAGCGATTCTCCCATAGATAATACCGCGGGCATAAAAAAACTCGTCCCCAGTATTAAATCAAATAACATCATGATCGCACTTACCAGTAATGCTGGGAAGGCCAGAAGACCAAGAATCGTAGCGGTAAAGATACCCCACACAGACAGAGGCATGCGCATCAGTGTCATGCCGCGGCATCTGGCCTGTAAAACAGTGGTGACATAATTTAGGCCGCCCATGGTAAATGCGACAATAAATACCGCAAGCGAAAGCAGCATGAGAAAAATACCTAATTCATGTCCAGGTGTGCCAGGTAAAATTGTTTGAGGTGGGTATAGCGTCCAACCCGCACCAGTTGGGCCCCCTGGCACAAAGAAGCTGGCGAGCAGGATAATGACTGAAAGTAAATAAGCCCAGAAACTGAGCATGTTCATGTAGGGAAAAACCATGTCTCTGGCGCCACACATCAGGGGAATCAAATAATTACCGAAACCTCCAAGAAAAAGTGCTGTTAATAGGTAGATAACCATAATCATGCCGTGCATGGTTACAAACTGGATGTATTCATTTGGCGTAATGAATGAAAATGTTTCAGGAAACGCCAGTTGTAAGCGCATCATTACCGATAGAATCAAGGCAATCAGCCCGACTGATATAGCGACTACCCCATACTGAATTGCTATGACCTTATGATCCTGACTCCAAATATACTTGGTAATGAAAGTCTGTGGATCATGTAGATCGTGTTCATGGTCCCGGTCCGCTATTGCAACGAATGCCATTAAAACTCCCTCCAGTTAATAATTTCTGTACTGTATTGATATGTTAGTGAAAGTGCTGTCATCTTAGCCACGTTTATTATTTGCTGTGCTGCGCTTATTTCAAGGAATTGATATAAGTCACTACGTCTTCTATCGATCCTTCTTTTTTTAACATACCTGACAACAGCGCCATTTGCATGCCAGCGGCATCTGATACATGTGTGCCGCGTATACCTAGTTTGAAATTGTTTAATTGACGAACCAGATACCAATCATCCTGTCCTGCTAACCGTGGCGCACTAACGCTCCAAACGCCCTCGCCTTCCTTGCCGTGACAAGCGCCGCAAGTCGTATAAAGTCTCCGGCCATTTTCTATGTCACCTGAAATAGTTGCGTTTGATGAATTTGCCGAAAGCGAGGCTATGTATGCTGCTACGTCTTTGATGGCGTCATTGCTGGTCAGTGTTGCTGCCATGGGTGCCATTTGCTTGCCATATAAATCATTTTCATGAGTTCCACGCATTCCATTCTTGTATTTATTTATCTGATCCTCAATATACCATGCACTCATTCCAGCGATTTTGGGTGCGTTAAGCGTCACATTGCCTTCGCCCTGTTGTCCATGACAGGATGCGCATACCGTAAAAAGAGCCTGTCCTCTGGCTAAATTAGTATTGCTTTCAGCGACGGTTTGCTTAAATGTTTTTTGTGAGGCCAGCCAGTTACTATAAGCTGGCTCGTCTTCGACTATCACCCTGCCTCGCATTGAGTAGTGTGCAAGGCCACAGAGTTCCTCGCACATAATCTCAAATTCCCCCGTTCTTGTCGGGGTTAGCCACAAGTGAGTTACCATGCCAGGAACTAAGTCCATTTTTACCCGGAACTGAGGAACAGTGAAGTTATGTAACACATCCAGGGATCGGAGCCAAAGTTTAACAGGTCTGTCCTTCAGCAGGCGAAGACTGCTGTCACGCACCAGTACGTCATCCTGCCCATTCGGGTCTTCTGGATTAATGCCAAAGGGGTTTTCAATTGACATATGGCTAATGTCTGTGGTGCCAAAAATTCCGTCATCGCCAGGATATCGATAAGACCAACGCCATTGTTGTCCAACTACCTCTACTTCAGCGGCGTCCTCAGGAACATTAACAAATTCTGCCCAGACAAATAGGCCCGGGGCCAACATCGCGATTACCCCTATAGAGGTAAAAATAGTCAGTCCAATTTCAAGTTTTTTGTTTTCAGGCTCGTAATGGGCCCTGCCGCCTTCCTTGTGTCGGAACTTAACGACGCAATATGCGAGAAACCCATTAATTAGGACGAATACTATTCCTGTTATTACGAAAGTTATATCTATGGTGGTATCGATTGCGCCCCAGTTGGAAGCAATAGGGGTAAACCACCAGGGGCTAAGAAAATGAAAAAGCAAGCTTCCTACTACCAGTAGGATTAATACAACTGCCATTGCCATACTCTAAATACTCCCTATTCTAAATTGCTAAATTTGAGTGTTAATTGGTTGCGGCGTGACCTCTGAGGGATCCTGAGATCCGCTTAAAAAGCGAGGGAAAACCAGACCTTTTTTACAAGATAGGAAGTTAACCTCTGTTTGAGGTTAAGTCAATGATTTCATTACTTTGATATGATTTTTTAACGCTATTTTCATGGCCGAGACTTTGAACATAAACCTGATGTAACTATCATCTAGTATTTGAATTATAGTCAAAAATTTCTGGATGTAGTGGTAAAGCGCTATGAGGTCGCAGTTGTCCAGTTAAAAAGCCTATAATTAATACTAAAAACAGACTAACTGATAATGCCACGCGCACCGTTAGTGAAAAAACCGCCCGATATTTTCTACCTTTATCGCGGGTTAGAAAAAATAAACCTCCAGACAAGGATATTAGAATCGCTATTATTAGAATAAGTATGAGAGATTTGAATATTAATGGTCCGTACATAGATAATCGGTCATTTTGATAAAATCATGAATAGCTACAAATTATAAAAAGTAAAATACACTTGTTAATAATAAAAAAATTGTCATTTCGACCTCCTCTTTTCCCCACCATGGCTGCTTTCCTTGTAATGCTAGTATTTTTGCTTCTTGGATTTTGGCAATTAGAACGGGCTAGCTATAAAGAGACCGAATTTGAATCATACCAGTTAAACGCATCACTAGATCCAGTAGTTCTGAATGAAATTGAAGGAATGAGTCTGGATGTTTTAAATAATCAATGGCGCAAGGTAGAAGTTTTAGGTTCATATGCTGTAGATATTACCTATCTTTTGGACAACCAGGTAGTAAATGGCAATGCAGGTTATTATGTGTATTCGCCATTTAAGTTCGTAAATACAGAAAAATGGATTCTGATTAATCGTGGCTGGATTGCGGGCAGCCCATACAGAGATCAACTGCCGGAAATTATTGCTCCAGAAAGATTTTTAAAATTGTTGGGAGATCTTTCTTCGCCTAAGCAGATGTCGCTACCTAGAGATGCACACGAGGAAAGTTTTGAGAACGGAATTAAGCGCGTTCAAAACATAGATTTGGAAACAATACGTAAAAGTCTTGGATATAATATTGTTCCATATGTAATTAGGCTGGATCAAAGGTCTCCTTCAGGTTATTTGCGAAATTGGCCGGAACCTGGCTCAGACAAAGACATGCATTTGGGTTACGCTTTTCAGTGGTTTTTGCTAGCGGGCACTTTGGTAATATTATATTTTTCTATCTACATACATAAACAATAGGCAAGTAATGGCTAAAAATTCCAATATTAAATCTGGCAACCGGTTTGAGCTAATGTCGTTATTAGTGGTTTTTTCATCGCCTTTCCTTGTCGCATGGTTAATTTACAATTACACCGGAATTGGAAAAGACGGGGAGACTATTAATTATGGCGAGCTGATAAAGCCTCCCTGGACTATATCCAATACTGTGTTACTTGACGCTGTCTCGGGCGAAACTAGTCGACCATTATATGGCAAGTGGAACTTTCTATATTATTCGACTGATCAATGTTCCAGTAAGTGTCAAAACGACATAACAAAACTACAAGAATTAAGGTTCGCTACGGGTGATAATGCTGATAGGATAGAAATTTTACTTTTGGCAGACGATATAGCAACGTCGACCCTCCCAGACATGCTAGCAAATGAGTCTTTTTGGACAAATGTTTTGATTCTTATGCGTCCGGATATTCAACCTATAGAAGAGAATGATTATGAGACAAGAGGGTCTTTATCTACGATGGCGCAAGGAATATATCTGATAGATCCTTTAGGTAATATATTGATGAAATATAATTTTGATAGTGACGCCGCCGGTATTTTGCGCGACTTAAAGAGATTATTGCGCTTTTCGCGAATAGGATAAATCAATGCAAACTGACAAACTTTTTTTAAATTTAACCATAATTACAATTATCCTTGCATTGATCGTTATCGTATTAGGCGCAAATATAAGGCTGTCTCATGCCGGACCAGGCGTAAACTATGAGTACAGTGTTTTAGAGATAGATGTACAAACAGTAATACATGATAGTCATAGAATCGGCGCCATTGAAATATGGTCAATGAGAGATGTTGATAGCAAAATCAGGACGTCGGCACTTGCCATTACAGTTCTTTTATTAATTCATTTTAGTCTGGTCACAGCAAACATCTTTTTTATTATTCCAATATCAGTTGCACATAATGGCGTTGCTACTCTGCTGTTGGCCAGCATGGGGACATTACTTTTTTTTACCAGGTATCCTGATAAATGACCGAACGGCAGTCTAAACATGCAGCTATTACGATCTCCTGGTTTGTAAATTGGAGAGATTATTTAGCGCTATGTAAACCAAAAATAATTGTGTTAATCGTATTTACTGCGGCAGTAGGTATGTTTCTCGCAGTGCCTGGAATGGTGCCGCTTAATGCGTTAATTTTTGGAAATATTGGTATTGCTTTAGCAGCATCGTCCGCCGCGGTAGTAAATCATATTGTTGATCAACGTGTAGACGCCATCATGATGCGCACAAAGCATAGACCATTGCAAAAAGGCAACATAACAATGGAGGGCGCTGCAATATTCGGTTTGATATTGGGGCTTCTTTCTATGGCCATACTTATCATATTCGTGAATATGCTGACAGCAGTTCTTACCCTGGGTTCCCTGGTTGGTTACGGGTTTGTTTATTCTATGTATCTAAAACGAGCAACGCCTCAAAATATCGTAATTGGCGGCGCCTCTGGTGCAGCGCCACCAGTGCTGGGCTGGACTGCCGTGACAGGAACACTGGATCCAAATTCATTAATACTGTTTCTTATAATATTTGCTTGGACTCCGCCACATTTCTGGGCTCTGGCTATATATAGACGGGATGAATATGCCAAAGCTGCAATTCCAATGTTGCCCGTGACGCATGGCGTTAAATTTACCAGGCTACATATATTGTATTACACAATAGTATTGTTTTTAGTAAGTCTATTGCCGTTTGTTTTTTTAATGAGCGGAGGGATGTACTTGTTCGGCGCGTTTTTCCTAGGTGCAATTTTTCTCTATTACGCAATTAAAATGCAAACAGACCATAGCGACGAGTTAGCGATGAAGACATTTTCGTTCTCAATACTTTATCTTATGGCATTATTCGCATTTTTACTTGCAGATCATTACTTGACAATGATTATTAGACAGATTGTATAAATATTTAATGGCAGTCATTCGCCCGAAAGAAGGCGTTGAGTTTGGTTAAAACCCCTCCTCTGCGCTGAGGTCCAACCCTATTATTATATTTCTAATTTCTTCTATACGTTTAGCTGGTATATCAAGTATTAAGAGGATCTTTCCCTGTTGTAGAGGTTCTTGAAAGGCCGCAAGTTTTGTATTTGGTGTGCTGCCACCGATTAAAGGTCCGGATATCCATGCGCCAACTACTGCCCCAACAAGTGCACATATAAATATTACATATGGTGGTGCCTGCATGCCAACTGCGACAGGATTAAAATAGATATATAGTCCAGCAAGCAATCCAGTTATAACACCAGAAAATAATCCGATATAGATTCCCCTAAGAAGACCTGTCTTTTGTGAGGGGCTTGCTTCTGGAAGACTTTTCATTTCTGTGCCTCGTTTACCAAGAAAATGCATGTGCTTTTCCTCGATTCTAGAAAGAAGAAGCTCCTGTACAACTTTTTCCGAAGTTTCCACGTTCGGAAATATAAAATATAGCCTTCGACTCATTGCACCCCCCCTTTGATGAATTTGGAATGTGGTCTAATATATCGGCCTGCACAGGTCAGGACTGCGCGTTTATTAGTCTAGAAGGTCTTGATGTAGATGTCGATTTTTTTGGACAAAATACCTACTTTAAAATTGTTAATAGATAAACTAATTTCCCGACTTAAAATTACCGGTATCAGTCCATTATCGCTAGCCGAAGGTTTTTAATGGCATTTTGCTCCAGCTGTCTGATTCTTTCTGCAGAGACGTTATATGTGCTTGCAAGCTCATGTAAGGTTTGCTTTTTAGGTGTTAACCAGCGTCGAGTAATAATATCGCGACACCGATCGTCCAGATTATTTAGCGCCAAGGAAAGTTTATTTGAATTTAATGCATCTTTTTGCAGAGACTCAAGTTCTTGCTCCGGATTTTGACGCTGATCTTCGATATACATTATAGGGGCCGAGGCGTCATTCTCATCGTCCGTTGAGTAACCATCGAAAGAGGCATCGTATGATGACATGCGCTTTTCCATTTCAATTACATCTTTCGAACTCACCCCAAGATCTTTAGCAACGGACGCAACTTCGTTTTGATTCAGCCAGCCTAGACGCTTCTTAGATGATCTAAGATTAAAAAACAATTTTCGTTGAGCCTTGGTGGTAGCAATCTTTACAATCCGCCAATTTCTTAAAATATATTCATGCATTTCAGCGCGTATCCAGTGAACAGCATAAGATACCAGCCTTACTCCATAATCAGGGTCAAACCGTTTGACTGCCTTCATAAGCCCTATGCTTCCTTCCTGAATCAAATCTGATTGCTGTAAACCATAGCCGGCATAGCCTTTTGCAACTTTTATAACAAAACGCATGTGTGATAATACCAGTTCCCTTGCTGCATCTAAATCCTGATTAGCTTTAAAACGAGCAAACAATTCTTGCTCACGTTCTGCGCTAAGTACAGGAATAGTGTTTACAGTTTTTATATAAGAATCAATGGAACCGCTTGGTACAGATAATTGTAAATTCATATTAATACCTATTGATTTTGGTTGGTAACATTTTAGCACTCTAGTTGTTAGAGTGCCAAGCAAGAGGGAAGTTCATTATCAAAAAAAAATTATTATATTAATCAATAAGTTATTGAGGCTCCATGTCTTTCAGGTGTCGACCTACAGCTACCCAGGAACCAATTAAGCCAAGTGATCCGCCTGAAATAAGGAGTATAAGAACTTCACTGAACTTAAGCCCTTGTAAATTAAAGTCACTGTTATATAAGGTAGCCAGCTGATTTATCGGTTCTTGCATTATAAATGTGGAGATTAATAACAAGAACCACGATATCAAGCTGCCACATAATCCGAATATGAGCCCGGTATATAAAAATGGTCGTTGTATAAATGCATTTGTTGCTCCAAAGAGCTTGTTAATTTCTATTTCAGTACGTTTATTGATTATAGAAAGCCTGATGGTGTTTCCTACGATGAGTAACACCGCTACAAATAATAATGTGGCTAATACTATTGCTGCTCGTTCTAGTATATTTAAGATTACAATTAGTCGATTTACCCATTGACGGTCTAGCTGTGCAGATTCAATCTCAGGAATTGCCCCGAGTTGATTCAATAGAGCTTCGCCTTTCTGCCCAGCAAAAGTATCAATTTTAGGCTGGATTAATAACATCGAGGGTAAAGGATTTGTTTCCAGAGAGTCCAGTGCTTCTGCAAAACCAGATAAGATTTTATATTCTTCTAACGCTTGTTCCTTGGTGATTAAGGTTATCGATTCAATTGTATTTAACTTGCTAAGTTCATTTTTCAGAACCATGGCACGTTCATCGCTAGCATCTGTCTGCAGATATAATGCAATCTGGACATTGCCTTCCCAACTTTGAATAACCTGTTCTGCATTGTCTAGCAACATATAAAATCCAGCGGGCAGGGCAAGTGCCACGCCTATAACAGTAGTAGAGAAGATATTGCCAATCGGATTTTTAAATATATTTCCAATACTAGATATAAAGGCTCTGGCATGCTGTGTCGCCCAAATCCGAATGGATCGGGTTATTCCCTGAGAGCCTCTGGCTGCCTTTCTTTTAGTGTTCATTCCTCAGAGTTTATGCTGTTGTTTGTTGTTAAAAGCCTGCCGGTTTTTAGTGTAATTATTGGTTTTTTTAGTTTTCTAATCAGTTCAAGGTCATGGCTCGCGATTAATACGGTTACGCCGACCTGATTAAACTGTTCAAATAATTTCATGCTTTCCCATGATAATGCTGGATCAAGATTTCCCGTTGGTTCATCCGCTAGTAGTAACGCGGGGTGATGCACAACCGCACGGGCAATGCCCACTCGTTGTTGTTCTCCGCCTGATAGCGAGGGGGGATAAGATTTTTCCACGGCGAGTAGACCAACTTTATCTAGTGCAGCATGAACACGCTTTCGAGTTTCTTGATATGAATATCCAGCCACGACCATGGGCAGGGCTACATTATCGAATACGGTTCTATCGTTTAGTAGCCTGTGATCCTGAAACATAAATCCAATATTTCTTCTGAACAATGGGATTCTGTTTCCTTTTACGCGTTCCAGATTTTGGCTGTTTACAATAATTTGACCCCGTGTATGGCGTTCGATAAGTGCAATTAGTCTTAGTAAAGTAGTTTTTCCAGCGCCTGAACGACCAGTTACAAATACCATTGCGCCTTGTTCGACATACAAATTCAATCTTTTTAATGCTTCCTTGCCCGAAGCGTAACGTTTAAAGACTTCTGTAAACTGGATCATTTAGTTTGATTCAATAATGCAGAAACAAAACGTTCCGCATTGAATGGAGAAATATCCATAATATTTTCCCCAGTACAGATATAACGTAAAGGAATCTTCAGTTTAGTGGCAAGTGCAAATACAATGCCGCCTTTTGCGGTACCGTCAAGTTTTGTCAAAATTATTCCGTTGATTCCAATTTGTGAGTGAAACTGTTGTGCCTGTACCAGTGCGTTTTGACCATTGCTGGCATCTAATACCAACAATATTTCGACTGGCATATCGGAATCAAATTTACTAATTATCCGCCGTATTTTTTTTAGTTCGTCCATTAGGTTGTTTTTGTTTTGTAGACGGCCAGCAGTGTCTGCTATCAGGATATTTGCGCCGGTTTTTTTTGCCTCAACTAATCCGTCATATATTACTGCCGCAGAATCGGCTCCGTGAGAATGAAAAATAACCGGAATATTTATTTTATCTCCCCAGGATTTCAATTGTTCAATTGCTGCGGCCCTGAATGTGTCCGCGGCAACTAGCAATAATTTGTTATCAGTTTTATAGAGATTTGCCAGTTTACCAATAGAGGTGGTTTTTCCTGCTCCATTTACACCTACTACAAGAAAAGTGAATAGGGCATCATTTTTATCTTGAATATTTATAGGGCATTCAATTTTACTTAAAATTTCAACCATCTGATCGTGTAGCAGATTAAGGACGTCCTGCTCAGAGCAAATAGACTGCTTTTTAATCGCGAGCTTTAATGCATCTATAATTTGTGAAGTTGATTCAACCCCGACATCAGCCATAAGCAGTCTGGATTCAAGCTCTTCTAATATTTCAGTGCTTGAGAAGTCGTTATCTTTAAACAGTTCCCGTACATCAGTAAGCAAGGCTGCTCTGGTTTTGCTCAGGCCAGACTGCAGGTTTTGCCATAAATTGGACTGTTCCTTGTCATCAACAGGTCTACGCTTACCAAATAACATTATTATATTTTCATCTCACCGAATGGAACTTACTATCGTATCATTAACCCTAAAGTTACTGGTAGAATGCAGCGAAATAAATGAATAATTATTTTTTCACGTTGTAATTTACACATCTATTTTTGGAGAACAATTTGGCTAAATTAATTCTGGCAATTATTTTCTTACTATTCACTTCAATTGCAAACGCCCAGGTCCACGAGTATGTACTTAAAAATGGGCTGAAACTGCTGGTTAAAGAGGATCACCGTGCGCCAATAGTCGTATCACAAATCTGGTATAAAGTTGGTTCAAGCTATGAAACCGACGGTACAACCGGTGTATCGCATGTTTTAGAACATATGATGTTTCAAGGGACAAGAAAGCACGGAGAGGGAGAGTTTTCGCGGATAATTGCAGAAAATGGAGGAAGCGAAAATGCCTTTACCGGGGCTGATTACACGGCTTATTTCCAAACCTTAGAGAAATCCCGCCTGCCAATAAGTTTTGAGCTTGAGGCAGACCGTATGAGAAATATAACTCTACCGCCAGAGGCATTTGAAAAAGAAATAGAAGTTGTAAAGGAAGAACGAAGATTACGTACAGATGACAATCCTAATTCATATTTACGGGAAGTAGCGAATGCCACAGCCTTCCAAACCAGTCCTTACCGACAGCCAATAATAGGGTGGATGGCTGATTTGGAAACCATGGATGTTGCGGATCTACGTAGTTGGTATAAGAAATGGTATGCGCCAAATAATGCAACTTTGGTTGTTGTTGGCGATATTGAGGCAGACAATGTTTTTAAGCTTGCTAAGAAATACTTTGGAAGACTGAAAGGCGAGGTTGTGATTCCCCCGTCGCATAGGCCAGAAGTTGAACAGCAAGGTATAAAGAGAGTCGTTGTAAAACGACCTGCCGAGATAGCAAGGTTGACTATGGCTTATAAAACGCCAGTATTAAAATCATCCTTGCAAGATAATTCCAGCGTAGAAAAGTGGGAACCCTATGCGTTGGAAATGTTGTCAGGAATATTAAGCGGAGGAAGTAGCGCAAGATTTGCATCAAGGCTGGTTCGGGGAGAGGAAGTAGCGACTGGCGTAAACAGCAGTTATAACCTATCAGGCAGA
>JBNMOP010000034.1:0-25348 GCA_051275005.1 Gammaproteobacteria bacterium
GCAGGTTATCTAAAATAGTTTTTGCATATTTTTCAGCCCAGTCATTTTCGGCACGATAATTGATTTTTATATTAATAAAAAATATTATTCCAATTATTAAAATTGACAGTAAAATTGGTAAAGTTCTTAATTGAAGTCCGGGATATTTATCAATAAATTTTACTAACGTCTTAATACCTAAAACCATCCAAATTGAAACAACGCTATAGGCAATTATTGGATAAACTCTGAATATATTTTGATGCAATAATTCGTAATCAAATCCCAGCAATATAATCAACAAGAATGTATTACAAACATATCCCAATAACAAACTGATACTCAGAGACATTGGTAGAATTCGCCACTGAGCAAAGAAACCTATGCAGGCAAATATAAATCCAATTAGCCCAAACTGGCTTACTGTCTCTTTTATTATAAACCCACAAAACATCCATTTATCCCACCAACCTGCAGTTGGGCTTTGATCCAATTCACTATAACCTTCTCGACTGATAAAAAACCAAAAATCAACCCAGGAATCCAACGGTCCATAAAAACTAATTTCTGGTGACATCTGCGAGAGGTAGATCATTTTCACGTAAGGTAATAAACCTAATAAAATTAGTGGAATTACATACACTATATGACTCGCCAGTCGTTTCCAGTGGGGCCACATAAGCATTAATAACATTGGTGTTGATAATATCAATAATGGCCAATGATTACTTAATCCTAACCCATACAAAAATCCCATACACATCACAACAAATATCGAATCTTTATCATTGCACTCAACGTACTTTAGGGCTGTTGCAAACAACAGTAAGATTAACAATACATTCAGTGTATAAACCTCAGCAATGATCGCTTGCGACCAAAATATCTGTGAAACCCCTAATGCAAGACTTGCTGTATAAGAATAGACCCGACCTGGTATAAGTTTTTTTACAATCCACCATAAAATCGTACAAGACAATGCACCAAATATTGCACTCAGAACATGAACACGAAATGCGACGCTTCCCAAAGGGAACCATGTAAAAAGATGACTTAAAAATGTATACAGAGGGTATCCTGGGGGATGTGCAATTCCATTAAAATAAGCTGCTAAGATAAATAGTCCATCATCTTCAAGAACCACTGTTCTCGGCATACTCCACAGATACACTATTAATACAGCGGCAAATACACTTATTTGTGGCAAATACTTTTTTATTACTTTAGTTTTCTGAGTATAAATAATATTATTCACTGCTACTTTATTTAGCTGTTGGTCGGGATCGACCCCAAACAAAAATGCTGCTCACGGTAAAATTCCAGATTGCACCGGCAAGTGCGCCAAACATACCTGAAAGTATCCATGGAACACTTCTTTGGTATAGTTCAGTTGCTAATGCAACATTCACTATTGCACCCAGCATGCAAACCAGATAAAAACTTAACAGACCACGCCAGAAATAATTTCCAGATTTTTTATTATCGTGATACGTGAACATATTGTTCAATATATAATTTGTAGTCATAGCAATAAATGTTGCTACAGATTGTGACAATGTAAAATTCAGATTTGAGATGTCATGCATCACCCACAAAATAAACAGATGGAGAATAAGCCCTGAGAAACCAACTGCCATAAATGAGATAAATCTATAGGGAAGTATCTCGCCAAGAAAACGGGTTAAGACTAATATAAGAAAGTCCCATACCACCAGAAAATTAAGTTTACTATCACCTCGGGTCCTGCTACGCATCGTATAGGGCAGTTCTTTAAATTTAACAGGTTCACTACTCGACACGATAAAATCTAGAAGGATTTTAAACCCCCTACCAGAGATCCTGTACTTGATTTTCTCAAAAAATTCTCGATTAACCATAAAAAATCCGCTCATTGGATCTGTAACGTTAATCTTAAGCACTTTTTGACTAATTTTTGTTGCGACTAAGCTAATAATTCTCCTAAGCCCTGGAAGAGTACCTGTACTTCCATGTGAGATATAACGACTAGCAATGACAATATCCAGATTTTCATTTAAAAGTAATAAATAAATTTTTGGTATGAGAGACTCATCATGTTGCATATCTGCATCCATAATGCATAAATATTGTGATGACGAGGCTAGAATCCCCTCCACACATGCTGATGAGAGTCCCCGACGTCTTATTCTCTGGATGCACCTGATCCGATTATCATTATTTGCAAGCTCTCGAACAATCGAACTTGTACCGTCAGGTGAGTCATCATCAACAAATATAATTTCCCAATTGATATCTTTTAAAACACTTTTAATTGCATTTACAAATGGCTGAATATTTTCCCTTTCATTATAGGTAGGAACAATAATAGATAATTCTGTTGACATGGAGATAAATTTTTATTGATGTGTAATATTAAAATAACAAAATTTTAAATGTTTTATTCGATGCCTAGCTTTTCAAGACGATAACGAAGCGCCCTGAAACTTATTCCAAGTATCTTTGCTGCCGCAGTCTTGTTCCAGCGAGTCTTTTCGAGCGCATTAATAATTTTTTCCTTTTCCTGAACTGCTAAATATGAATCAAGTGCTACTTCATGAACTTTATGTCTATTTTTTGGCTCATTAACCTCAGACAATTGCAGTGCTCTTTCATCAATTTTATCTCCATCACTTAAGGCAATTGCCCGGTGAATTATGTTTTCTAGTTCTCTTATATTTCCCGGGAACGAATAATTAATTAATGCAGTTATTGCATTATCTGTCAGGAATACATTTCGAGAACTTTTTCCTGATTCCAGTAATATTTTTTCTATCATATGCTTAACCAATAGAGGTATATCAGATTGCCTTTCGCGTAATGGAGGGACATATAATTCAATGACGTTGATCCTGTAAAATAAATCTTTTCTGAAATGTCCTGTATCTACCATTGCAGCAAGATCCTTATGTGTTGCACTCAATATTCTTACGTCAACTGGCTTTTCCTGTTGAGATCCAATTGAGCGAATATTTTTTTCCTGAATAGCCCGTAAAAGCTTAACTTGCATGCTTTGAGGAAGTTCTGCAATTTCGTCAAGAAATAGCGTCCCACCATCCGCAGCATTAAAAAGGCCTTCTTTGTCTGCATCAGCGCCCGTAAAACTACCTTTAATATGACCAAAAAACTCACTTTCCATTAAATCTTGCGAAATTGCCCCACAATTTACTGGGACAAATGCTGATGTAGATCGAGGTCCTTGCTCATGTATCATCCTTGCAACGAGCTCTTTACCCACACCTGATTCACCGCTTATATATAAAGGTGCCTGACTCCTTGCCAGCTTAGATATTAAATTTCGAATATCTTGTATTTCATCGCTTATACCAATTAATTGATAATTGAATACATTACTATTAACCGATAGCTTTAGAGCATTATCAATGAGTTGCCTTAAACGTTGCAGATCAACAGGTTTGGTTAAAAAATCAAAGGCTCCTAATTTCAGGGCTTGAATAGCCAATTCTATGCTTCCATGAGCGGAAATAATTGCTATAGGTATATCCGGGTATTTATCCTGAAAATATGAGATGAACTCAACTCCGTTACCATCAGGCAGTTTCATATCTGCTAGACAGATATGAAATTTATGTTTCGATAATAGTTGTTTAGCCGTCTTCAGATCACCAGCAGTTTTACAATCTATATTCATGCGAGACAAGGTTATTTTCAGAAGTTCTAGAATATCTGGTTCATCATCAATAATTAGAGCTAGATTCTTGCTCATTATGTAATTCCCTGTTTTCTATCTGGATGTGAAAAATTTATTCTCAAAGTACAACCTTTGCTTGTATTTTTATACAAATTAAGTGTGGCCTGATTCGCTTCACATAATTCACGCGCAATAAACAAACCAAGTCCTGTTCCTTTTGTTTCAGTAGTAATAAACGGTTCAAATAAATCTTCAGTTATTTTATGATCAATTCCGTTCCCAAAGTCAATTATATCAATATATGGTCTGCCTGAATCGTGATGAATATCACATCTGATTTCTAACACTGGATCATTATTGCTATATCTTATTCCATTTTCACAAACATTCCACATCACCTGAAAAAGTTGGTCAGGATCCATATTAGCATTAATTATTTCACTGGAAATTGCAAAATCTATAGACCCTGAACGTAATGTGAATCGTTCTGTTAATTCTTCGATGAATTTTTTCAGCCAAACAGAAAGATTGATTACAGATGGAACAGGCCTCTCTCTTCTGCTAATACGCATAATATTTTCAATGATTCTGTTTACACGTACGGATTGTTCTGTAATTATTGATGCTAACTTTTGTTCTTCATTTTCTAGAATTGATGACTCTTTAAGTAATTGTGCAGCATGGCTGATTGCACCAATCGGATTTCTTATTTCATGCGCAATACTTGCAGTTAATCTTCCCAGGGAAGCGAGCTTTAACTGTTGAGCCTGTTGCCGAAGCTTTGATACATCATCTAAAAATATAAGCATCTCGGACTTATTTTCCATTTTTAATTTTATAAATGAAACCTGAACATCAATACTTCCTTTTTCAGGTTCAATGATGAAAGTTGATTCACTAACATTATTCATCCAAACTTTTGTAGACTTCGTTAACTGTGGACAAAAATTGTCAAGATGTTGATTGTTCATATTAAAGTGAACCCCAAGGAGATTGCAGGCGGATTCATTTGCTAGACGAATTTTCAATCCTTCATCCAATACAATTATTCCTGACTGTAACCGTTGTACAATTTGTTCGTTTAACTTCGCAAGGTTATCCAGGTCTACAGCACGCTGTTCTGCCAATGCTACAGATGATTCGATCCTATTAGCCAGCACGTGACTTATAAATGCGGTTAAAAAATAAGTTACACCCAAAATACCTGCATGGATGTAATTGGGATTCGGACGGTCAGGGGATAAATGTAAGTAAACCTCATGGCCAAGTATGCATAATGTGGCAATCGCTGCGAAAAACAATCCTACTCTTCCTGGTATTAAGAGACTTCCTCCTGCAATTGCTATTACCATCAACATTCCAAACCCACTGTTTAAACCTGCGCTGGAATATATAAATGTTGCAATAACCAGAATATCCACTAATACATGAATCGTTACCTGATAGACAAATAATGGTTTCCTTATTTGAATAAAAAATAATGCTACTATTGAGATTAGTAGATATAAATGAGCCGTTATAGCAAATACTGTCTGATCATATATTCCCAGCGGTTGAGGAAGCTGGCCTACCCAATATAGTGAGACAAATAGGAAGGCAATAAGAAACCTATAGAGATTGTAATATGTCAGGGCTTCCCATGAATTTGGTAGTGTGTAATTTTTATCTATAGAGGATTTCATAATTCATGATGCTTAAAAAATGTAATTTCAGATGGATTCCTATTCTTCTATTATAAGAACTACTCTATTCCTAGCCAAAATTAACTACTTTTGTATAATTAAGTTAGTAATTTATAGAGGAGAGGCCATAATTGCACATTAAAATAACCAGATTCCTAGGAATGTATAGATTATTTGTTTAAAATCTCGAGTTTGTAATGACTTTTTCATGTAATAGCTTTTCTAGATATAAAATTAAATCCGTAAGTGTTTAGGCACATCAAAAAATAATAAGGGATCAAGATGAATCTTCACGAATACCAGGCAAAACAACTTTTTATCGATTATGGGATACCTATTTCACCAGGATTACCTGCTCATTCTGTCGAAGAGGCAGAAAAAAATGCCCAATCACTCGGCGGTAATGGGTGGGTGGTCAAGGCACAAGTTCATGCAGGAGGAAGAGGAAAAGCTGGGGGGGTCAAGCTTGCGAACAGCATTGAAGAAGTCAAACAATTTACAAAAGAAATGCTAGGCAGTCTACTCATCACTAAACAATCCGGGCCAGAGGGTAACCCGATTAATTGTGTCCTTATCCAAACAATGTCTGAAATAGAGTCCGAGTTATATCTGGGATTGCTGGTTGATAGGAGTAAAAGACGGATTGTTGTTATGGGCTCACTGGCTGGTGGCATGGACATCGAGGAAGTTGCCGCAACAGAACCGGAAAAAATACATACATTTTTTATTGATCCAGTTCTCGGAATTCAAGAGTATCAATGTCGCAAGTTAGGCTTTGATTTAAATTTAAATGAGAATCAACGAAAACAATTGTCCGTCACTTTGACAGGACTCTATTCATTATTTTTAGATAAGGATCTGAGTCTTGTCGAAATTAACCCTCTTATTATTACCAAGTCAGGAGACATCGAAGCTCTGGATGCGAAAGTTTCCATCGATGATAATGCAATGTACAAACACAAAGACATTGAAGACCTGCGCGACGAGTCACAGGAAAATGAAAAGGAAAATGCAGCAAAACGTTTTGATCTTAACTACGTTGCTCTAGACGGCAACATCGCATGCATGGTCAATGGTGCTGGTCTCGCAATGGCGACCATGGACATTATTAAACTACATGGTGGCGAACCAGCAAATTTTCTTGATGTTGGTGGTGGTGCTACTAAAGAGCGTGTAGCTGAAGCATTTAAATTGATTCTTTCTGATAAAAAAATTAATGCAATTCTCGTAAATATATTCGGTGGCATAGTTAGATGTGACTTGATTGCTGAAGGAATTATCCATGCTGTAAAGGAGGTTGGTGTAACTGTTCCTGTGATCGTCAGACTTGAAGGGACCAATGTTGACGAGGGGAAAAAACTGCTAGGTGAAAGTAGCCTGAAAATTATCTCTGCGGATGACCTGACTGATGCAGCAAATAAAGTTGTCAATGCATCAAAAGGAGGGATTTGATCATGGGAGTACTTGTAGACAAAAATACTAAACTGATTGTCCAGGGTTTCACAGGCAAACAGGGGACGTTTCATGCAGAACAGGCTATTGAATATGGGACACAGGTTGTAGGAGGAATTACTCCTGGTCGAGGTGGACAAACCCATTTAGACAGACCGGTATTTAATACTGTATCTGACGCAGTCAGGGAAACTGGTGCGAACGCAACTATGATAATGGTTCCTGCAGCTTTTGCTGCAGAAGCTATCATTGAGGCAGCAGATGCTGGCATTAAGTTGGTAGTGTGTATAACCGAAGGCATACCTATACTGGATATGGTGAAAGTGCGTGCAAGTCTAGAGCGTTATTCGTCCACCCGCCTAATTGGGCCTAATTGTCCTGGTATAATTACCCCGGGGCAATGCAAAATTGGAATTATGCCAGGAAGTATTCATACGCCTGGGAATATAGGAATTGTATCCCGATCAGGAACATTAACCTATGAAGCAGTACATCAAACAACATTGGCTGGTCTCGGACAAAGTACATGTATAGGAATTGGCGGCGATCCAATTCATGGCATGAACTTTATTGATTGTCTGTCACTATTTCAGGAGGACAACCAAACAAAAGGAATTATTATGGTTGGAGAAATTGGCGGTACAGCTGAAGAAGAAGCCGCCGATTTTATTAAATCAAATGTCACCAAACCAGTAGTAGGCTATATAGCTGGTGTCACAGCTCCTCCGGGAAAGCGAATGGGACATGCCGGCGCAATTATATCTGGCGGAAAAGGAACTGCCGATGATAAATACTCTGCTCTAGAAGCCGCTGGGGTTAATACAGTCCGATCGCCTGCAATACTAGGAAAAACTATTGCAGAAAACCTCTAACGCTTAGTAACAAAAATTCCAATCCTGAACATGAGAAACTATATATTATATTCAAAATATAAATCATGACAGCAGGGCTGATGCAACGTACCCTGTTGTTGCTATTTGCATTATCAGGTTTTTCTGGCCTTATATATGAATCTGTCTGGTCTCATTACCTAAAGATTTTTCTTGGCCACGCCGCCTATGCTCAGGCCTTGGTATTGATTATTTTTATGGGCGGCATGTCAATTGGCGCATGGCTGATATCGCGTACGACTCATCGAATCAGTAATCTATTACTAGCCTATGCACTGGTAGAAGGAATAGTTGGGGTATTTGGACTTATATTCCATAACGCATTTTTATTTGTCAATACAGCATCATTCGAAACCATTATCCCCGTCTTGGGCTCTCCATTCCTGGTGCAGTTATATAAATTTATTACAGCATCAATTTTAATCTTGCCACAGTCAATATTACTGGGAGCTACGTTTCCATTAATGTGCGGTGGATTTATCCGTAAATATCAGAATATACCAGGCAAAACAATTTCACTTTTATATTTTTCCAACAGTGCAGGTGCCGTTATAGCTCTATTGCTCAGCACATTTTATTTCATTGGAAAGTTTGGTCTGCCAGGCACTATATTCAGTGCAGGAATACTTAATATTGCAATTGCGATTATTATATATTTTATATCAAAAGAGTCTCCATCTAAACAGATTCATCACGTATCTAAATCTCAAAATCTGTCATGGCCCTGGCTAATCATTTTCGCTTCATTTTTTACCGGCATGGCATCTTTTATTTACGAAGTAACCTGGATAAGGATGTTGTCAATGGTTTTGAGTGCGAGCACACATGCATTCGAACTAATGTTAAGCGCATTTATTACCGGGTTAGCCATAGGCGGATACTGGATCAGAAAGAAGATTGACAATATAAACAACACTGTTCTTTTCGCTGGAACAGTACAAATAATGATGGGGTTGTTCGCGTTTCTAACTATCTTTTTGTACAACTTCAGTTTTGAAATAATGTCATTTTTAATTTCCGCACTTAACAAAACTGATCAAGGTTATATTTTATTCAACATAACAAGTCATAGTATTGCACTTTTAATCATGTTGCCTGCAACCATTTGTGCGGGCATGACATTACCTTTATTTACATTTATGTTGTTGCAACAAAACTACGGTGAAAAAAGTATTGGCCTGATTTATTCGAGCAATACAGTAGGCGCCATCATCGGTGTGATATTTACCATCTATATTGGAATGCCTGTACTAGGATTAAAAGGCTCACTCCTTACAGGTGCAATGATAGATATAATTGTTGGCTTGTTCTTACTAAGAATATTGATACAAAACAAAAAACCACATCTAGCAATTCCATCCATATGCATTTTAATTTTAATTTTCATTGTCACAGCTACTTTTTATCAATTTGATACCAGCAGAATGGCTTCAGGAGTTTTTCGTCATGGTTTTTTTAAATGGGAAAATGGCACAAACGTTCTATCTCATGAGGATGGAAAAACTGCATCTATTTCAGTAATGTCCCATAAAAACGATGTGATATTAATCGCCACAAATGGTAAACCTGATGCGTCAATTACCATAAATAAAAACGAACCTCCTACGCTTGATGAAATAACAATGAAACTACTCGCGGCATTACCATTGTCTATTCACCCAAGTGCAAAAATAATTGCTAACATCGGCATGGGTTCAGGACTAACTACACATACTGCACTTATTTCTCCACACGTCGAACATATTGATACCATTGAAATAGAAGAAGCAATGGTCAGAGGTGCCAAATACTTTCTTCCGGAGACAAAAAATGCTTTTGATGATCCACGAAGTAAAATCGTAATAGATGATGCAAGAACTTTTTTTTCAACTCAAAATTTAAAATATGACATAATTATCTCTGAACCTTCTAACCCATGGGTTAGCGGTGTCTCAAGCCTGTTTACCGAGGAATTTTATCGATCTACCAGCCAACACTTGAACCAAAATGGTATTTTTGCACAATGGATACATACATATGAATTCAGTCTAGATCTATTAATATCTGTATTAAAATCTTTATCATCAGCATTTCCCTATTATTCGATATATTTTACAGATACTAGCAACATCATACTAATTGCAAGTCTAGATCAACCTGTCCCATATGCAGACGCCTCAATTTTTAATTCCCAGGATATGTCTAAACATTTAGCAGAAATCGACATTACCAATATTGAAGATATTAATTTTCGATTTTTAGGTGATCAAGAACTATACGAGCCTTTTATTACATCCTACCCTGTTCCAGTAAATTCTGATTATTACCCAATATTGGATTTACGGGCACCTAAACAAAGATTTTTAAGAGAAGATATTCAAGAGTTATTTAATATTCGATTATCTTCATTTCCAATACTTGATTTTCTTTATGAAAAAGATTCTTCATCCTATCAAAAATTAACAATATCAAATTACACTATTAGTACCATGAAAAACGCCAGTGATGCCTATAACATATATAGTTTATTTGAGAATGACCAGTATATTGATGGATTTAGTAATCAATATTCAAGTCTGAAATACCTCAACAATTTTGCAGATAAATGCGAGCCTCTAAAAAATGATAAACTATGGACAGAATCTCTTTTTTACATATTAGAGAGTACGCTTGCTTATCTAAGACCTAACCAAATTCAAAATATGCTCAATAGATTTACACCTGATTGTGATTCAACTATTTTGTCAATTGATGAACAAAATTGGCTGGCTCTGTTTGATGCAATTGCACTGCGTGATTTTTTAAAAATCACATCTATATCGAACCAACTTCTAAATTCTAACAATGCAATGATGGACGTACATAAAAAATATATCTATACCAGTTTAATAGTAAGTTTAATTAAGCTTGATGAATTCCACCAGGCTGCAAACATATGGAACCAAGAGTTCGAACAGCTATTTAATATAGACGGCGAATTACCCCTGGAAATCACATTACTTCTTGCGTTAATAAATAAAAATATTGCTTCTGATTGATGATTAATTTCAACTTAAAAAGTGTCATGACGTCCCGGCAATTTCAATATTTACTAATCCTAATATTTGCATTATCTGGTGCTACCGGCCTTATATATGAATCTGTCTGGTCTCACTATTTAAAATTATTTCTTGGGCATGCCGCCTATGCACAAAGCCTGGTATTAGTCATTTTCATGGGCGGTATGGCGCTCGGTGCATATTTTGTCAGCCGATTTGTCCTATCGATTAAAAATTTACTTGTTAGCTATGCAATTATAGAGGGAATCATTGGTGTTTTCGGAATAATGTTTCATCCTATATTCCAATATACATATACTGGTTCATTTGATTATATTCTCCCCTTGCTTGGCTCACCTTCATTTGTACATTTTTATAAGTTTTTTGTTGCATCGATACTCATTTTGCCTCAATCAATATTATTAGGCGCAACGTTCCCACTAATGACTGGCGGATTTATCCGACAATTTCCAGATAATCCGGGGAAATCAATATCGCTCCTGTATTTCTCCAATAGCATCGGTGCCGCTATCGCAGTACTCATTAGTTCTTTTTATCTTATTTCGACATTCGGTTTGCCCGGAAGCCTGTTTGTAGCTGGAATAATCAATATTTTAATAGCAGTTATTGTGTACGGGCTTGCTAGAAACATCAAACAAAGTGCGAACGAAAAAATTGTAATTAAAGCTGATAAAAATTGGAAATTATTAATTTTATGCGCAGCATTCTTCACGGGAATGGCATCATTTATATATGAGATCGCATGGATACGTATGTTATCTATGGTTCTGGGAGCTAGCACTCATTCATTTGAATTAATGTTAAGTGCATTTATAACTGGATTAGCAATCGGAGGATTCTGGATAAGAAGTAGAATTGATCATTTAAAAAATCCAGTAAAATTTCTTGCCAGGATCCAAATCATAATGGGGGTTTTTGCCCTATCAACAATCACACTATACAATTTTAGTTTTGAAATTATGGCGTTCTTTATGGATGCGCTTGATGAGACAAAATCAGGCTACGTACTTTTCAGCCTGGCCAGTCACAGTATTGCACTTCTTATTATGTTGCCAACAACTATATGTGCTGGAATGACATTACCATTATTCACTTTTATATTACTTAGAAAAGGTCAGGGAGAACAATGTATTGGTCAGATATATTCTGCTAACACAATTGGCGCAATAACAGGGGTTTTATTCGCCGTCTTTCTTGGAATGCCTCTATTGTCATTGAAAGGAACGATAATTACAGGTGCTGTTATTGATATAATTATTGGGCTAGTAATATTTAAAACCATAACGTCAATATCACGTCGTCCTTATTTTGCATACGTATCATTATCTTTATTCATTGTGTTCATTGGATATTCGACTAATTTTAATGCAAAACGCATGGCTTCCGGAGTGTTCCGCTATGGCATACCAGAACTAGACAGTAAATCTGAAATACTGTTCCATAAAGATGGAAAAACTGCATCTGTAAGTATCTCAAACTGGGACAATAAACAACTATCGATAACAACAAATGGAAAACCTGATGCCGAAATTACTATAGCTAATGGCTTACCACCTTCACAAGACGAATCAACCATGACGCTATTGGCAGCATTACCTTTGTCCATTTTTCCTGCAGCTGAAACTATCGCAAACATTGGGCTTGGATCTGGACTTACTGCACATGTTGCTTTGACACTACCTAATTTAAAACAAGTTGATACAATTGAAATTGAAGAAAGCATCGTCAGCGGAGCCAGATATTTTGGCGAAAAAACCAAGAATGTATTTATCGATCCAAGAAGCAACATATATATTGATGATGCCAAAACATATTTTTCTACAAATCAAAAAAAATATGACATTGTTATTTCTGAACCATCTAATCCATGGGTAAGTGGAGTTTCGAGTTTATTTACCAGGGAGTTTTACAATGTAGTTAAATCATATATAAACGATGATGGCTTACTTGTTCAATGGGTGCATATTTATGAGTTTGATATAGATCTGCTGATATCTGTATTGAAAGCAATCTCTGAGGAGTTTCCTTATTACAGTATATATTTTGCTGATGAAGGAAATTTAATCCTAATCGCAAGTCAAAAAAAACAGGTTGTTTTACCCAGTGCTTCTATATTTAGCACTCCAGGCATGAAGCAACAGCTGTCAACAATTCATATTCATAATATTGATGACCTGCGATTTCGTTTTCTTGGAAATGAATCTGTAGTAAATCCATTTATTCAAAAATCCAACATTCCTGCTAATTCAGACTACTATCCCTTTCTCGACCAAAAAGCCGCACAAATTAGATACATAAAGGACAATATATCGGACATCTTAAATTTACGTTTATCAGCTGTACCTATACTTGATTTACTCTATGATGACCTTGGAAACAGAATAGAAAATCTCAGTCCAACTGAATACTATCCCTCTCAGAGTGCAAAAAATGCATACAAAATATTTGAATATTTTAGCGAAAGTATATTTGATAAGGATAATATAATTGCAATCGCCAGCATAAATTTTTTATTGTCTGCCAATCAAAACTGCTCTCAGAATTATAATCAAAATGTCTGGGTGGATTCTATATTTCATATAATCAGCAAAACTGTTTCCTATCTAACCAGAGACCAAGTAAGTCAGCTAATAAATTCATTTACACCAAAATGCGAACAAAATTTAACTTCAGACAATCACTTAATCTGGATTGATTTATACAAATCAATTAATGAACGAGACCATAATGGTATTATTACCTCTGCTTCAAATATATTAAAAATGGGAAATTTTTCTAACATTGAACAAAAAAAATTCTTGCTTGCCAGTTTATTAACTGGATTAATTAAAATAGAAAAATATCAACAAGCCTCAGTCCTCTGGAATAGAGAAATGGTCAATATTTTTGAGACAAACGGAGAGACGCCTCTTGAATATCAATTTCTGCTTGGATTGATTGAGTCACGATTGGACAAGATTAAAAATTAATTAACTATACGTGTTTTACCTATACTGACAAAACTATGCTAATAGGAATTGCCCAAATTAATCCGAGTGTAGGAGATATTGATAAAAACACATCACTTATATTAGAGTATTTAAAAAAAGGTAAAACGAAATATAATCTTGATACAATAATATTTCCTGAACTCATGCTTACAGGCTACCCCCCCGAAGATCTTCTTTATAGGCCTGCATTCCATAAAAAAATAAATAACGCACTTGATATCATTGTTAAAAACTCGAAAAATATTAACCTGATATTAGGTTACCCAAGAAAGTCAGGTGGTCATTTATATAATAGTTGTGCCTTTATTAGTAATAAGAGCCTTATCATTTCCTATGACAAGATGGAATTACCAAATTACGGGGTTTTTGATGAAGCAAGATATTTCAATCCAGGCACAAAAGCATGCGTTGTAAAATTATGCGGAATTAAAACGGGGCTAACCATATGTGAAGATATCTGGTCTGCTACACCTTGTGCCATGGCATTGAACAATGGTGCTGAACTTATTATTAACATAAACGCATCACCTTTTCATATAAACAAACATAGCGAGAGAAAAAAAGCACTCCATCAACGAAATAAAGAAACAGGCCTGGCAATAATTTATGCAAATTTAACTGGAGGACAAGATGAATTAGTATTTGATGGTGGGTCGATGTTAATTGACTCTAATGGAAATTTAGCAATGGAAGCCCCATTGTTTGAAGAAGGTTTATTCATTGTAGATTTAATAAAAAATAAAAAATCTAATTTAATTACAACTACAGCATCTCAACCCAAAATAAATCTATCAAACGAAGAAACTATTTATAAGGCACTGGTAATGGCCGTACGAGACTATGTCAATAAAAATGGATTTAATGGCGTAGTAATCGGATTATCAGGAGGTATAGATTCTGCCCTTGTTACTTGTATCGCTGTCGAGGCATTGGGAAATAATAATGTTGAAGTTATCTTAATGCCATCAAGGTACACAGCAAAAATAAGCAATGAAGATTCAATCGAATTAGCTAAAAACCTAAATATTAAACATCAAACAATTTCTATCGAGAAACCATTCAAATCATTTATAGATCTCCTTGATTCAAATTTCAATAACACAACTGTTGATACGACAGAAGAAAATATTCAAGCCAGATGTAGGGGAATAATTTTAATGGCACTATCTAATAAAACTCAGCGGCTTGTACTGGCGACAGGAAATAAAAGTGAAATGTCTGTAGGTTATGCCACATTATATGGAGATATGGTTGGTGGTTTTGCGCCATTAAAGGATGTATCAAAATTACTTGTATATCGTCTGGCTAGATGGAAAAATAGGGAAACAGAAATAATACCTGAGAGAATAATTAGTCGGCCACCTACGGCTGAACTTAAGGACAATCAGATGGATGAAGATTCGCTTCCTCCTTATGATGTGCTGGACCCAATCCTGGAACGGTATATTGAACTTGATCAAAGTCCTCAACAAATCGTTGAAAATGGATTTACTTGTGAAGACGTGAATAAGGTAACCTGTTTAGTTGATCATTCAGAATATAAAAGAAGGCAAGCTGCACCAGGGGTTAAAATCAGTAAAAGAGCATTTGGTAGAGAACGCCGCTATCCCATTACATCGGGTTATTCAGAAGAGTAGACTAATTATCGCAGTCCATTTCACTAATTGTTAATTCAAAGTAATACCGTCAATTTCCTTTAAAACAGGATGCGAAGGGTAATTAGTTTTTAACACCCGCACCGTATCATTAGATAGATCATATAACTTAAGAATGCTATAAGCCTTTGCCATGATTACAAGTGCGTCAGGAACTGACATAGTACGAGAGTAATACTCTACAACATGTCTCGAACGATTTATTGCTGCAACATATGCACCACGGCGAAGATAATACTTTGCGACATAAACTTCATTTTTAGCAAGAATATTTCTCAAATGTACCATTCGCATCGATGCATCATTCGCGTATTTACTATTAGGAAACCGATAAAGTAATTCTGAAAAATTTTGAAAAGATGCAAATGCGGCTGAAATATCACGCTGTGAAATATCACTGGGAAAGATTCGATCAGAAATATTATTATTCTTATTGTAATTAATTAATCCTTGTAAGTAATAAGCATAATCAACATGAGGATTCTGCGGATATAACCTGATAAAACGCTCCGTAGTTGATAACGCTTGTTCATGATTGCCAATTTTGTAATAAACATAGGCTAGATCGAGTAAAGCTTGCTGTCCATATACACCAAATGGGTAGCGAGTTTCGACAAACTCGTATAATTCAATTGCTCTGGAATAGTTGGCACGCTGCATAGATCGTTTGGCCTCAGAATATAACCGTTCCAGAGTCCAATCATTTGCTACATCGTAGTCATTTTTATTAAAAAATGCACATCCTGTCAGTGATAGATATAGTAGTATTAGGAGTATTAGTTTCATCATAGACAACAGATTATATCAATTGACTGGATTGAGCAAAACGACCTTTAACATGCTATCAGCTAACATTGGAAATCAACGTGCCGATTGAAGACTCAATAATATTGATCCCTGAAGAATATAAAGGCAAAAGACTAGATCAAGCAATGGCCGAACTTTATCCGGCCTACTCTCGATCACGACTTCAAGAATGGATAAAATCAGGATTTATAAAGGTAAATAACCAGAATTCCAGGCAAAGAGAGATACTTCATGGTGGTGAAGAAATTTCCATAGCGATTGATATCGAAACTGAAGATTTATCACATAAAAGGGAGGCAATTCCGCTAGATTTTATCCATACAGATAATGATATTATCGTTCTGAACAAGCCAACTGGTCTTGTCGTTCATCCAGGGGCGGGAAATCCGCAACACACACTATTAAATGCCTTACTATACCATATACCTGAACTTGAACGACTGCCTCGCGCAGGAATAGTGCAAAGATTAGACAAAGACACTTCCGGAATTATGGTAATTGCCAGATCACTTAAGTCCCATACTAGTTTAGTCAATCAACTACAAAATAGAACGATAACCCGAGAATATCAATCTGTTGTGCAAGGTGTGATGACAGCAGGTGGAAAAGTAGATGCGCCCATAGGGAGACATCCTGTTAATCGAAAACGTATGGCTATTGTTGATTCAGGTAAACAAGCAATAACACATTATAAAGTAATAAAAAGATTTTCTGCTCATAGCCATATTCAACTCCGTCTTGAATCTGGACGAACCCATCAAATCCGGGTCCATATGGAACATATTCGACATCATGTGGTCGGCGATCCAGTTTATAGCGGCCGACCAAAATTACCCAAGAATGCTTCGCCTGAATTAATTGAAATGCTACAACAATTCCCGCACCAGGCACTTCATGCCAGCCGTCTCGAATTAGTTCATCCATTAACCGGTTCAACTATGAGTTGGCAAGCACCTCTTCCATCTATATTTACGAAGTTACTCACCTTACTGGAAGAAAATGCCTGAGATAAAAAATTCATCAGCATGGATAAACGCTGAATGGAATGTACCTGCTTGGATTAAGGCAGGGATAAGTACCAGACATGAAGGTAGTAGCCTTGCACCATATAATAATCTGAATTTGGCTCTTCATGTCGGCGATGATGTTGAAACGGTAAATCAAAATCGCAACTATTTGAAAAATTTTTTAGTTCTTCCTGAAGAACCAATTTGGCTAAATCAGATACATGGAGACCGAATTGTTAATGCTAACAACCTGGAAAATCTGGATGCCGATGGAATCTATACAAATCAGGAAGGCGTTATTTGCGCCATCCTTACTGCTGATTGCGTTCCATTACTTATGTGTAATAGTGATGGCAGGCAAATAGCAGCAGTTCATGTAGGTTGGCGAGGGATCTGTACTGACATAATTAAAAAGGCTGTTTGCCAGCTTGGTCATAATCCAGATAATGTGATCACCTGGATTGGACCTCACATAGGAGAAGATTCATATGAAGTCGGTGACGACGTTTATGCTGCGTGTATTAATACAAATAAGAACCTAAGCAATGCATTTACAAAGAATCAACGTGGAAGATGGAATGCCAGTCTGAAAAAAATGGTGCAACATCAACTGCAGAGCTATGGTATCAATCATATCTATTCTACTAATTATTGTACATTCAAGAATGAATCTGATTTTTTTTCGTACAGACGTAATGAAGTGACTGGGCGTATGGCGAGCATGATTTGGATAGAAAGATAATATATGTTATCAGGCAACCAATAAAAAACTTACTTTGGGGGATTAATTATGAAACATTCTAATTCAATAACATTCAGTCAAAGTGTTAATTTCATGGCTGACAGGGCATTTACAGTTATGAATATGGACCAGGGAACTGCAAATACAATTAAATCTTGCGAAGCAATTATTGAGTTGCAATTCCCGGTTAAAATAAAAGGAAATATTGAAATATTTACTGGTTGGCGTGCTACCCATAGTACACATAGACTTCCAGCAAAAGGTGGGATTAGATTTGCACCCATCGTAAATCAGGACGAAGTAAAAGCGCTGGCAGCCTTAATGACTTATAAATGCGCCATTGTAGATGTGCCATTTGGTGGTTCAAAAGGAGGATTACTTATAGATCCATCAAAATATGAACGTGATGAAATGCAGTTAATAACAAGACGATTCGCGAGAGAACTTATTCGTAAAGATTTTATTAGTCCGTCTACGAATGTGCCCGCTCCTGATATGGGTACTGGGGAACGAGAAATGTCCTGGATTGCTGATACATACAAACAATTACATCCTGAAAACCTGAACTATGCTGCCTGCGTCACTGGCAAGCCAATACATCATGGTGGAATACGGGGTAGAGTTGAGGCTACAGGACGTGGTGTTGTTTATGCTATGCGAGAATTTTTCAGACATTCAGAAGATGTAAATCTAACTGGCATGGAGGGGGACCTTGCAGGAAAACGTATCGTAATACAAGGCCTGGGAAATGTTGGCTACTACGCAGGAAAATTACTGGAAGAGGAAGATGAAGCAGTCATTATTGCTATCATCGAAAAGGACGGTGCATTGATAAATGAAAAGGGTTTGTCCGTGCAACGTATCAGGGAATATATCAACGCTAATAAAACGATCAAGGGATTCCCCGATGCAGGATTTATTGAAAACGGTAAAGCAGTGCTCGAAATGGAATGTGACATTTTAATTCCCGCAGCCATGGAAGCCCAAATTACTATAGATAACGCTGAACGCATAAAGACAAAACTGATTGTTGAGGCTGCAAATGGCCCGGTGACTTTTGAAGCGGATGAAATACTACGAAACAAAAATATCACAATACTACCAGATGCCTATGTTAATGCCGGTGGTGTAACAGTCTCCTATTTTGAATGGATACGCAATCTCTCTCATATACGCTTTGGTAGAATGGAAAGGAGATATGATGAATTGCGAGGTCAATATTTCATCTCAGCTTTGGAAAATATGACACAGAAAGAAGTCCCGGATTGGATGGAAAAAGAAATTGTAAAAGGGGCCGATGAACTGGATTTGGTACGCTCAGGGCTGGACGATACAATGCGAAATGCTTATCAGGAACTCTCAGAAACCCTGAATACCAACGACAAAGTTAAAGATTTCAGGACAGCTGCCTATGTCGTTGCTATAAGCAAGATATCCCGTTCGTACTTTGATTTAGGGGTATTTTAATCATTTGAGAAACGCGTTTTAAATCTCGCTTTCCATAGTCTATAATATCACTTGAATTATCCTTTCACGAATCCAATCTTATATTATATAAAGGTAATACAGGATAATTGCCATGCTCCCGGATAAATTTACAAGTAAGTTTCAACAAGCTCTTGCTGAGGCTCAAAGCCTAGCATTGGGTCGTGATCATCAGTACATCGAACCTGTACACGTCATGCTAACAATGCTCGACCAGCAAGGAAGCACTGCCAAAAATTTACTTTCTAATTCTGGGATTAAAACCGAAAATCTACATAAAAGCCTTGAAATCATCCTTGATGATTACCCACAAGTACAGGGCACTGGCGGGGATGTACTTATTTCAAAAGATCTGGAAAAACTTCTAAATAATACCGATAAACTCGCTCAACAACGGGGTGACAAGTTTATTTCAAGTGAATTATTTATCCTCGCTGCTCTAGAAGACAAAGGTAAATTAGGTAACACACTTAAATCTTCGGGAGCTGACCGAAATAAAATAGAGCATTCTATAAAAAAGATTCGCAATGGTGACATTGTAGATGATCCTAATTCTGAAGAAAATAGACAAGCACTTTCAAAATATACAATTGATCTAACAACCATGGCCGAACAGGGAAAACTGGATCCGGTCATAGGGCGCGATGATGAAATCCGTCGAACTATACAGGTGCTGCAACGTAGGACAAAAAATAATCCAGTCCTAATTGGAGAACCAGGCGTAGGTAAAACTGCAATCGTAGAGGGGCTTGCACAACGTATCATAAACGGCGAAGTTCCAGACAGGCTAAAAGGTAAACGGCTATTGGTATTGGACATGGGCTTATTGATTGCGGGAGCAAAATTCAGAGGTGAATTTGAGGAAAGACTCAAAGCCGTATTAAAAGACCTGAGTAAACAAGAAGGTCAGATCATACTTTTTATTGATGAAGTACATACCATGGTTGGGGCGGGCAAAGCCGAAGGCGCCATGGATGCGGGAAATATGTTAAAACCAGCTTTATCCCGGGGTGAATTACATTGTATTGGTGCAACAACATTAGATGAGTACCGTAAATATATCGAAAAAGATGCCGCACTGGAAAGACGATTTCAGCGTGTACTCGTTAATGAACCCAATGTTGATGACACGATTGCAATTCTAAGGGGATTAAAGGAACGTTACGAGGTACATCATAATGTTCAGATTACAGATCCTGCTATTGTTGCAGCGGCTACTCTTTCCCATCGTTATATTACAGACAGACAATTACCAGATAAAGCCATAGACCTAATTGATGAAGCCGCCAGCCGAATTAGTATCGAAATTGATTCCAAACCGGAGGTAATGGACAGACTTGAGCGTAAGCTGATACAAATGAAAATTGAGAGACAGGCACTTAAGAAAGAATCAGATGATGCCTCTATAAAACGCTTAAATAAATTAAAAGAAGACATTAAAATCGCTGAGAAGGAATACAGTGATCTTGAAGAAATTTGGTTGGGTGAAAAAGCAGTTTTACAAGAGAGTCAGTCGATCAAGGAAAATCTTGAGAAAGCTAGATTGGAGTTTGAGACTGCACGCAGGAGCAGTGACCTTAACCGCATGTCTGAATTGCAATACGGAATAATTCCTGATCTGGAGAAAAAACTTCAAACATCGAGCCAGGCTGATATCCAAGACATGCACTTATTAAGAAATAAAGTTACTGAAAATGAGATTGCTGAAGTCATATCAAATTGGACAGGGATACCTGTATCTAAAATGCTTGAAGGTGAAAAAGGCAAACTATTACGAATGGAAGAGGCATTACATAAGCGTGTAGTAGGTCAGGACGAGGCTGTCGCAGCAGTCGCAAATGCAATTCGACGTTCACGGGCCGGATTATCTGATCCAAATCGTCCCAATGGCTCATTTTTATTCCTTGGACCAACCGGCGTTGGAAAAACTGAATTATGCAAATCCCTGGCGGATTTTCTGTTTGATACAGAGGAAGCCATAATCAGGATTGATATGTCTGAATTTATGGAAAAGCATTCTGTAGCGAGACTCATAGGCGCTCCACCTGGATATGTAGGCTATGAAGAAGGCGGATATCTTACTGAAACGGTCAGACGCAGACCCTATAGCGTTATATTGATGGATGAGGTTGAAAAGGCCCATGCAGATGTTTTCAATGTTTTATTGCAAGTTCTGGATGATGGGCGATTAACAGATGGGCAAGGAAGAACTGTTGATTTTCGAAACACTATTATTGTTATGACATCAAATCTCGGATCAGACAGGATCCAGGCTATGTCAGATGATGCTGATTACGAAAAGATGAAAGAAATGGTACTGGAAGTCGTCTCGACACATTTCAGACCTGAATTCATAAACAGGATTGACGAATTGGTCGTTTTCCATTCTTTGAGGCAAAATCAGATACGTGAAATCGCAGATATTCAGATCTCTCATGTACAACACCGACTACTTGATCAAGATATACATCTTGATGTCACCACAGCCGTAAAAGATTTTCTGGGTAAGGCAGGATTTGACTCAGTATTTGGCGCCCGACCCTTAAAACGAGCAATACAAACCTACCTGGAAACACCGCTAGCAAAGGAATTACTTGCTGGGAAATTTCCCCCAGGCACAAGTATTACAGTTGAAATGCATAATAATATGCTAATTTTTAACCCAGCTAACCTGTAGCTCACCTAATAAACTCTATTGCTGTTAGCAAAAATAGTATCCAAGTAGAAATTTACATCTATTATATCTATATATATTGTCATAAATTTCGGATATGCTGCAACGCAATATTCAGAAAACTATTGGTAATTTTCATAATATAACCTACTATTTACGTCTCAAATTAAAGGAAAGAGAAACAATTTTAATATGGCAGTCTCAGTAAATAAAATTCACTTAAGTGGACTCGCCAGAAAACTGGTACTAGATGGTCTGCTTGATGAGGCCGCCGCTGCAGAACATCATCAAAACGCACTTAAAAATAAGCAGGGGTTTGTCCCCTATCTAGTTGAGAAAAAATTGGTTCCTAGCGCAGCAATTGCGGTCTCTGCGTCTCAGGAATTTGGCGTCCCTGTTATAGATATTAATGCTTTAGACATTGACATGGAAACTGTCAAATTAGTCAAAGATGACCTGATAAGAAAACATAATGCGTTACCTATCTTTAAACGTGGTAAGCGCCTATATATCGCCGTTTCTGATCCAACTAACCTACTAGCACTTGATGAAATAAAATTTGCAACGGGTACCAATACCGAAGCCATTCTTGTAGAACAAGATAAGCTTGTAAAAGTCATTGAAAAATCCCTGGAAGATATGGAGGGTGGACTCGGTGACATGGATGACGACGAGTTTGATAACCTGGACGATCTTGAAGTAGCCGAGGAAGGAAAGCCGGAGGAAGACTCTAGTGGAGACATTGATGACGCACCGGTGGTTAAATTCGTAAATAAAGTTCTACTTGATGCAATCAAAAAAGGCGCATCAGATTTACATTTTGAGCCCTACGAAAAATTTTTCCGGGTCAGGTTTCGCATTGATGGCGTACTAATGGAGGTTGCCAGACCGCCCATAAGTCTTACAGGTAAAATGGCTGCTCGTATCAAGGTTATGTCTAGACTTGATGTCTCTGAAAAGCGTGTCCCTCAGGATGGTCGCATCAAGCTCAAATTATCCAAGACTAAGTCTATCGATTTTCGCGTTAGTACTTGCCCTACTCTGTTTGGCGAAAAGACTGTTATGCGTATTTTGAATTCTGATGCCGCTGCCTTACAAATTGATCAATTGGGTTATGAAGATCATCAAAAAGCAACGTTTTTAGAAAATCTACATAAACCCTATGGCATGTTCCTGGTTACCGGACCAACGGGTAGTGGTAAAACTGTTTCTCTATATACAGGAATTAATATCCTCAATCAGGTGGATATCAATATTTCAACCGCAGAGGATCCGGTTGAAATTAACCTGCCAGGTGTTAATCAGGTACAGGTAGACGAACGTACAGGTATGAGCTTTGACAAGGCACTAAAAGCCTTTTTACGACAGGATCCAGATATCATTCTCGTTGGTGAGATACGTGATTTGGGAACTGCAGGTATTGCTGTCAAGGCCGCCCAGACAGGCCATATGGTGATGTCAACACTACATACAAACGATGCGCCACAGACCCTGACCCGACTTCAGGATATGGGCATTGCTGCATTTGCTGTTGCAACCAGCATTAATCTCATCACCGCTCAAAGACTATGTCGCGTCCTACATAAAGAATACCGAGAGCCGTTGATTATACCTCCAGAAGGCTTGCTGAAAGAGGGCTATTCACAAGAAGAAGTTGATGCGGGTATCAATCTTTTTATGCCGGTTCTGGATAATGAAGATTGTCCCAGCGGATATAAAGGCCGGTGCGGTATTTATCAGGTAATGAATATTTCAGATCAAATGAAGCGGCTAATTATTGAAGGTGCTAATGCAGTGCAGTTGGCAGATCAAGCGAAGACAGAAGGAATCTGGGACATACGAAAATCTGGTCTGGAAAAAGCTAAAAATGGCAAGACGTCGCTTTCAGAAGTTAACCGAGTAACTGTTGAGTAAATACTATGGCTGAAGCAGCAAAAGCAAATATATTTATCTGGGAAGGAACAGACAAAAACGGAAAAAAGACCAAGGGGGAGATGAGTGGTAAAAGTGACGCCCTGGTTAAAGCTATGCTACGCAGACAAGGCGTTAACCCTGGCAAGGTCAAGAAAAAACCAAAACCACTACTCGGTAGTGGCGGTGGAGGCAAAATTACACCTAAAGACATTACTATTTTTAGTCGCCAATTGGCAACTATGATGTCATCTGGTGTTCCTCTTGTTCAGGCATTCGAAATAGTTGGTAGAGGTCATGATAACCCTGCCATGCAGACTTTAATTCTTGCTGTTAAAGCTGATGTCGAGGCAGGTAACTCACTTACGGAGGCACTAAAAAAACACCCACTACAGTTTAACGCGCTATATTGTAATCTTGTTGAAGCAGGGGAACAGGCAGGTATCCTCGAAGGAATTCTTCATAAGCTTGCAGGCTATATGGAAAAAACTGAGGCTTTAAAGTCCAAAATCAAGGCCGCATTATTTTATCCCACAGCAGTTATTGTGGTTTCATTCATTATCGTTACTATCTTGATGATATTTGTTATCCCTCAATTCTCTGAATTGTTTTCCAGCTTCGGTGCAGATCTGCCAGCGCTGACACAATTTCTGGTAGACATGTCAAATTTATTTGTTGATAAGTGGTATCTGATGTTTAGTGTGATTGGAGGATCGGTATACGGTATCCTAGAACTTAAAAAACGCTCCAAGAAATTTGGAGAACTTTTGGATAGATATTCACTAAAAATACCAGTTATAGGTGTAATTTTGGAAAAATCCGCAATTGCCCGATTTGCACGAACATTGGAAACCATGTTTGCTGCTGGAACGCCACTCGTTGAGGCTATGACTTCTGTTGCTGGCGCCTGCGGAAATGTTGTGTTCTACAATGCATGTATAATTATACGGGATGAAATTTCTACTGGCACACAATTACAAGCCTCGATGAAGGAAACTGGATTATTTCCTAATATGGTAGTACAGATGGTTGCAATTGGTGAAGAATCGGGCGCAATTGATGCTATGTTGGGTAAAGTTGCAGATTGGTATGAACAAGAAGTAGATGATGCTGTAGAGGCACTTACAAGCTTACTCGAACCAGCTATCATGGCAATTCTTGGTGTAGTAATTGGTGGTATTGTTATCGGTATGTATTTACCTATATTCAAGATGGGTGCGGTTGTATAAAAAAACCGTATAACTAGCGTAGTATAAAAATTACAATTCACAAAATAGGTAACCTATATGGTTACCAAACATAATTATATCCACTCTAATTCATATTCATATATATGAATATGATAACAGTATTTCAACAACATCCTTTT
>JBNMOP010000035.1:0-24902 GCA_051275005.1 Gammaproteobacteria bacterium
GTTTCCACAGAGGTAAAGTCTTATCTGGTATCGAGATAGTCCCTATTTGATACGAGACTGCTGAATCTTCTAATGGTAAGGAGTTAACTCTAGTTACTAGATCAGTTAAGTAAAGTGATAATCCGACTATATCCACTTTTTCTATCTCTCTCAACGAGTTCATTTCAACGGCAAGTTGCTTACGAATTTCAAATAACCCGGGTTCGCCGAGTGATGCAAGCCTGTTGTCTGCTGCTTCCAGTGCTACTAGCGCAGTATCAACATCCTTTTCAAGACTAATACGAAGATTGGCTATATTTATAAGATGTTCAACTTCTTTTAATGACCAGGAAATATCTTCGTTGTTCTGATTATAATAAAGATTTTGTATGCTTTGTGTGGTACGTTTTTCACTTTCCAGGATACCATCAATTTTCGTCTCTAAATCTTGTTGTTGTGACTGAAACGATAAAACCGACTGATTCAATAATGTTAACGCTGAATCATATCGATTAAATCTATCTTCGTTACTTAAGTTAAGTTTTAAGGAGTCTAACTGTCGGTAATTAATTGCAGATATCCCAATTGCAACAATAGAGAGTATTAAAATCACCAATATAATAAAAGTTGAAAATGGTTTTTTTCTCCCCGTAGATGGCGCATCGAACACTGTTTCGCTTACGTCTTTTTTAACGTTTTTCTGATCTTCTTCTATTGTGGTCATGTCATGATTACTCCACACATTGTATAATGGCTGCAATTATTCCATTGTCTGATTGGTCTGCTACAACATCTGGGGGCCGAGCAAAGCCTTTGTTGATTGCATTACTTGCTATCCTGTCACTCATTACGACCAGCCTTTGACTAAACAATATTTCATTATATTTATTGCCTGTCATTTCAATTAAATTATTTAATCCCTGGTTACTGGTTATAACTATAATATCAGGTATTAAATCCTTCCAAATTGATTCTAGAAGATCCTGGTTAACGTCCGGCATTATACTACTGTAAATACTTGCGTATTGTACTTTTGCGCCTCGGCCCTTAAGCACCTCCATTAGTAATTCCCTGCCTCCATCACCTCGAATTATTAGTATATTTTTATTACATATACCAGGTTCTTTCAACCCCTCAAGTTCCAGCAGCGCCTCACTACCATAATTGTTTGATGGATAATCAAGATTATTTACACCTATATTTAACAATTCCTTCGCGGTACCGCAACCTATCGCAAATACAGATTTATCTCGCATCAGGCTACTAACGTCTACAATTAATTTATTAATGCACCGAACAGCATTGCGACTAATAAAAATAACGTGACTGGAATCAGTCAATAATTTATTTACTTTGTCTGCTGTAGGATCATCGCACAAGACGATATCCATCGTTGGAAACTCAACTGCGTTTCCTCCTGACATCCTTATTAGTCGACAAAGATTTTCAGACTGATCCTTCGGCCTGGTCACCAAAATTTTGGAACCCTTTAAATCTATCATTCCTGACCTTTGATACTCTGAAATTCCTTCAATATTCTTTCTGCACCTTTCTCTAGTAATAAGACACCAACTTTGTTACCCAATTCCAGCGCACTTTGTGCAGGACCAGAGACCTCCGACTGTATAATTTGTTTACCGTCCGCAGAACCAACAAGGGCAGATATTGATATAGATTCATTTTCTATTACTGCATGCGCAGCTATCGGCGAATGACAACCACCATTTAGACATTTATTAACCATGCGCTCAGCCGAGACACACAGGAAGGTCTCTCGATCATTCAGTTTTTTGATACAGTTTAGGGTATCGGCATCATCTGTACGTATCTCTATTCCTAGTGCTCCCTGGCCAATCGCCGGCATCATAATTTGCTGACTCAATTCATGCCTAATTCGTTCATCCAGACCTAGACGCGTTAATCCTGCTGTTGCGAGAATCAAAGCATCATATTCACCATTGTCCATTTTTCTTAATCTAGTTCCAACATTACCTCTTATATCCCTAATTATTAAATCAGAACGATATGACTTAAGCTGACACTCTCGCCTAAGACTTGATGTGCCTACAACACTTCCCATAGGTAGCTTGTTAAGACTATTACAGTTATTAGAAATAAAGCTATCTCCAGGGTGCGTCCTTTTTAGTATAACCGGGATGCTTAAACTTTCTGGCAGGTCGACAACAACATCTTTCATTGAATGCACAGCAATATCTGCATCACCATTTAGTAATGCTATTTCCAATTCTTTAACAAATGCACCTTTACCACCTAAGTTTTCTAATGATGCATCAAGTAATTGATCTGCTTGTGTGGTAATTCCCATAATAGTTATGTTTATATTTGGGAATAAATTCATCAATCTATTTTGTACAAATTCTGCCTGCCACATAGCCAAAGGGCTTTCACGAGTTATAATTCGCAAGCTAGATTTACTCATAATAATTTATGTAAAACATATCTTTTCCACAGGGTTCTGGATAAACTATTAATCAAGTATACCTCAAGTACACGAACAATATTAATGGCCCAATATGAAACTAGGCGTAATCATGGATCCCATCTCCGGGATCAATATAAAAAAAGACAGCACTTTTGCGATGATGCTTGCATCCCAAAAAAAAGGCTGGGAAATTTATTACATAGAAATGAAAGACTTATTTATCCATGAACAACATGCAAAAGCTAATACCAGCATAGTTTCAGTTGATGATAATAAGAACAATTGGTATAAGTTTCATCAACAGCTGACAATTTTCCTATCGGATCTTGACGTAATTCTTATGCGTATAGACCCTCCTTTCAACATGGAATACATTTATAGCACCTATATTCTTGAGCTCGCTCAATCAGAGGGCGCTATAATTATTAATGACCCTGCAGGATTACGGGATGTTAATGAAAAGATGTTTATCAACTATTTTCCAGAGTGTATTGCGCCAACGTTGGTAAGCAGAAACCAGCAACACCTAATCGAGTTCATCAGCAATCATGATCACGTCATACTCAAACCGCTTGATGGTATGGGAGGAAAGTCTGTATTCAAATCGAGTAAAAACGATCCAAATCTAAATGTCATAATTGAAACGCTGACAATAGACCATAGTAATTTTATCATGGCGCAAAAATATATTCCTGAAATTAACGAAGGTGATAAACGTATTCTTCTAATTAATGGGCTGCCAGTAGAATATGCATTAGCAAGAATTCCAATGGCCGGCGAAACCCGAGGCAATCTTGCCGCTGGTGGAACAGGCAAGGGCGTCGAGCTAACTGCCAGAGACCGATGGATTTGCGAGCAAGTTGGGCCAACGCTTATAAAAAAAGGGCTATTTTTTGTTGGGCTTGATGTTATTGGTGATTATTTAACTGAGATAAATGTTACTAGTCCTACTTGTATTCGTGAATTAGATGCCATCTATAACATTGATATCGGAACTCGACTCATGGAAGCTATTGAGAAAAATATAATTCCTAGATAATTGATGTTCAGAAATATTATACTGGTCATAATGAATAATGTCTGAGGCAAACGAACAATCAACCTCTGCTCCTAAGCCCCCAGTAATAACACCAGTTGATCGGTTTAGTCTAACGCTATGTCTCGCAATAATTACGCATGCTGTAGTTGTCCTTGGAATAACATTTGCAAATGAAGATATATCTCCCCCCAACTATGATGCTATGGAGATTATACTTGTCCAGCAAAAGAGTGATGCACCTGAAGACGCAAAATTACTGGCCCAGGCAAATCTTGAAGGTGGCGGTGATACGAGCGATGAAGTGACGCCTTCATCACCATTACCTTCTCCCTTTCCTGATAATATTGCAGAGTTGATAACCCCACCTCAGTCGGAAAGTCAAATAAAATCCGAGTCAAACTCAACTCAAGAATTGATAACTACAAATAACGACACTAGTAAACTTGTTACATCAACAAGCAATAATAGATCAAACGACGCCACTGATACAAAACAAAACATAGAAAAGACCACAACAACAAAAAAGCTACCAACCGCAACAGCATTGTTTACTAATAGTCTTAAAATTGCAGCCCTAAGTGCAGCAATCGAGCGCAACCTTGAAACTCGATCGGAACGACCGAGACGGAAATATATCTCTGCCAGTACCAAGAAATTTATTTACGCAACCTACATGGATGCCTGGCGGGCAAAAGTAGAACGTATTGGAAATCTCAATTACCCTGATGCTGCACGTCAATTAAACTTATCAGGGAACCTTATACTGGATGTTGCCGTTAACAAGGACGGTTCTATTAATGAAATTATAATTCATAGATCTTCAGGGCATAAAGTCCTGGACGATGCTGCTATTCGTATTGTTAAGCTGGCAGCACCCTATGCATCGTTTCCGGACAATATTCAATCAGAGACAGATATAATCCATATTACTCGTACCTGGCAATTTTTGAATAACGGAGGATTTCAATAGCTTAATACTGTTATCCATTTCGTATAAGCCATTGATTTAATATCCTCTTTCCTGGCATTTTTGACATCTTTACTGATATGAATAGTAAAAATATTTTGCAGAATTTTAAATTGTATACATAAATATTGTATTACCCTGTAGTTTTCTTATCTATGCACAGTTAACATTAGCGACATGAAACCGATCGACCTAACAAACCAGTTTTTAATCGCCATGCCAAGTCTCGATGATCCTAACTTTTTTCAGACAGTAATTTACGTTATTTCACATAATGAACAAGGCGCCATGGGTATCGTCATTAACAGACCATTAAGCATAGATCTAGGTGAAATATTCACTCAGATGGATTTGATAGTTAAGGACATGGATATTAGTAATACTCAGGTATATGATGGCGGCCCAGTTAAAACTGATCGTGGATTTATCATTCATAAACCTGATGCGAAATGGCAATCTTCTATCCATATCAGCGACAAAATTGAAGTAACAACCTCTCGAGATATACTAGAGGCCATTTCAAACGGGTATGGGCCAGAAAAATCTTTTATTGCCCTGGGCTATGCTGGCTGGACCGCGGGCCAGCTTGAACAGGAACTTATGGAAAATTGCTGGCTGAACACACCATCTGATGCTGATATTATTTTTGATGCCCCCGCAGAACAACGCTGGGAATTTGCAGCATCACTTTTAGGTGTAAATATGCAAAATCTCTCCTCTCAAATAGGCCACGCGTGACAGAAACACAAACGCTGATTTGTTTTGATTTTGGAAAAATACGCATTGGTGTTGCAGTTGGTCAGACTCTGACTGGAACCGCTACACCTCTTGGGACTGTACACGCACGAAAAGGCGTCCCTGACTGGAAACTTATTGCACGTTATATTGATGAATGGAAGCCCGATGCTTTAGTTGTTGGCAAACCACTTAGTATGGACGGTAGCGGGCAACCTATAACCAGGGCATCAAATCAATTTGTAAAAGAGCTAGCTAACCGATTTAGTCAACCCATATATCGAGCAGATGAACGACTGTCCAGCTTTGAAGCAAGATTAAGACTTAAAAATACATATAATCTTGATCCTGTTGCTGCACAGATAATACTAGAATCCTGGCTTGCTGAAAATTCTAGTTCGAAATTGAAAAATGATACAATTTAAAATTAATTTTATGTAAAGAAACTAACGACTATGAATAACAGGGAGATTAATAAGCTTTTAGATAATATGGCCGATTGTCTTAGAGATATGATTAATGAAGACAAAATATCAGATCCATTGTTTATCGGAATTCATACAGGGGGTTACTGGATTGCATCACAACTGCAGCAACGTTTAACAGGAGACATCCCCTTGGGAGAATTAAATATTGCCTTTTATCGGGATGATTTTAGCCGAATAGGGATGCATCCTCACGTTAGCCCATCAAATCTGCCGTTTAATATCGAAGACAGACATATCATATTGGTCGATGATGTATTACATACAGGCCGCACTATACGCGCGGCTATGAATGAAATATTTGACTACGGCAGACCAACAACTATTACACTAGTAGTTCTAATTGAACGTTCAGGTCATGAATTACCAATAAAAGCTGATATTACAGGAAAAACTTTGACACTAAAACGAGGAGAACATGCTAAACTCCTTGGCCCAGAACCACTGGCTCTGGAGATTAAGATTACAGTATGACGGGTTACGATAATATTCAACTAGATAAACAAGGTCGTCTTAAACATTTTCTTACCATTGAAGGCCTGAGCCGACAGCTACTACTAGATATCCTTGACTATGCCGAATCATTCGCGAGTGTTGGTGATCGTGCGGTAAAAAAGGTTCCTCTATTACGAGGAAAAACGATAGTTAACCTTTTTTTTGAACCAAGCACACGAACCAGTACCACTTTCGAACTTGCTGCAAAGCGACTCTCCGCAGATATACTTAACCTGAACATGGCAACATCTTCGACCAGCAAAGGAGAATCATTGCTGGATACGCTGCATACGCTTGAGGCAATGCATAGTGATATGTTCATTGTCCGCCACGCAAGTAGTGGTGCCGCTCACTTTATCGCCAATCATGTTGCCCCACACATCAGCGTGATAAATGGTGGCGACGGCCAACATTCTCACCCTACACAGGCAATGCTGGATATGTTTACGATACGTAAGCATAAAAAGACTTTTGATACATTACGTGTTGCAATAATTGGCGACATACTCCATTCAAGGGTTGCAAGATCAAATATCCATGCCTTAAAAATACTTGGTGTAAATGAAGTAAGAGTTATTGGTCCGAAGACCCTAATACCACGTGATATTGAAACCATGGGTGTGTCGGTCTACGACACACTCGAAGATGGATTGAAAAATGTTGATGTTGTGATTATGTTACGTTTACAAAAAGAACGTATGATTACCGCCAGCATCCCCAGTGAATACGAATATTTTAATCGCTACGGTCTTACACAAGAGAAACTCAAGGTTGCAAAAGATGATGCAATTGTTATGCATCCCGGCCCAATCAACAGGGGTATAGAAATCGATTCAACAGTAGCAGACAGTGAACGTTCCGTTATCCTGCAACAAGTAAGTAATGGCATTGCAATTCGAATGGCAGTTATGGCCATGGCTATGGGCAGCAATTCAGAGAGTAGTTATTAAAAATGACCAGGATTAGAATTGAAAACGGCAGGATTTTAGATCCTCATTCCAGCCGTGACAGTTGTGGAGAAGTTTGTATCGACAATGGCGCTATATTGTCAACTAAAAATTCGACTATGGACTTCACTGCAGATATAATTATTAATGCAAAAGATAGCTGGGTTTGTCCCGGTATTGTTGATCTCTCAGCTAGAATCTGTAACCCCGGCGAGACTATCAAAAAAACATTCACTACTGAAGCCGCAGCAGCAGCAAGCGCAGGGGTAACATCCGTTTGTTGCCCGCCAGATACGCATCCAATTATAGACTCTTCCGCAGCAGTAGAATTTTTATTAAAATCTGCATCCGACTCCGGGCAAGTGAGAATCAATCCCATAGGGGCGCTAACCCAGGGTCTAAAGGGAGACAGATTAGCAGAAATGTTTACACTAAAAACAGCAGGATGTGTTGCAGTTAGTAATGCTAATCAACCGCTTGCAAATTACGAGATTTTACGTCGAGCTATGGAATATGCAGCGAGCTCAGATCTTACGGTTTTTTTTCACCCAGAAGACTTCAGTCTGCGAAATTATGGTGTAGTTAATGAAGGCGCCTTGAGCACTCGCCTTGGTTTACCCCCCATACCTGAAATCGCTGAAACTGTAGCTGTATCATCTGCTTTGTTAATAGCTGAACTATCAGGTACAAAAATTCACTTTTGTAGAATATCCACCGCCAGGGCGGTAGACATGATACGTCAGGCAAAACAGCTCGGCTTGCCTGTTACAGCTGATGTAGATATTTGTCATTTATACCTTACAGAACTTGATGTCGATGGTTACAACTCAAGCTGTCATTTAATACCTCCACTACGAAGCTTGCATGATAAGGGTGCACTTATACAAGGTCTTGCTGAAGGTGTAATTGATGCTGTTTGTTCAGATCATAGACTCTTAAGTATAGATTCAAAAATTGCCCCGTTCAGTCAGACAGAACCCGGTGCGTCTACTATAGAACTTTTATTGCCACTAATGCTAGATCTCGCTAGCCGAGGGAAATTATCTTTATTAGATGCGGTGGAAAAAATAACAACCAACCCAGCACAAATCCTTAATCTTCCTTGTGGCCGAATTGAACCAGGATATAATGCTGATATTATTATTATTAACCCTGACATATCCTGGACAGCACGCGAACAACAACTTAACAGCGGCAGCAAATGCACGCCATTTGAAGGTTGGGAGTTACAGGGAAAAGTTAGTCATACAATTCTTGATGGCGAATTAATATTTCAAGACAAGTAGATTATTTCTTTGTTTTCTTGATAGGACAATGCCTGTTTTAATAATAGTACTTATTGTGAGCTTAGCAATGGAAACGAATATTAAAAAATAATATGCAGCACCCACAATCAAGAAATACAATAAATGTGGAAGATGCAAAAATTCTTTCTCACCAAGCCTATCCAGGAGAACAATATATTTTACGATTGTTTTCACCGAATACCGCAGCAGACGCAAAACCAGGCAGTTTTATTCACATACAATGTGATCCCAGCATTCCCATGCGTCGACCCATGTCAATTATGCGTACTGATGCTAATAATGGATGGATTGAAATCCTCTATAAAGTTCATGGCAATGGCACAAAATTTCTGTCAACCAAGAAAGTTGGGGACACATTAAGCCTGCTTGGACCAATAGGTGTCCCGTTTAAACTGGAATCATATAGCAAGCGACCCCTGTTGATAGGTGGGGGTGTTGGCATACCACCCATGATATGTCTGGCTGAACATATAAAACAACAAAACAAATTATGTAAGCCATTTCTTATTGCTGGCTCGGAAATTCCGTTTCCATTTAACCAGATTCCTTCACAAATTATGGTGCCAGGTATTCCGGAGGGGATTATCGCCACTATGCCACTAATGGAAGATTGGGGAATTGCATGCCGTCTAACTAGCTTGCAGGGCTACCCCGGTTGCTATGAAGGTTATGTTACCGATCTTGCCAGAATATGGCTTGATGCTATGGAGAATGATGTTTTAAAAGATGTAGAAATATTTACCTGTGGCCCAACAGTTATGCTTGATGCGGTTGCCAGACTTTCTTATGAATACAATATCCCTTGTCAGGTGTCGTTAGAAGAATATATGGCATGCGCAGTTGGCGGATGCGCAGGTTGTGTGGTTGAGGTGTTAACAGAAGAAGGAATAAGTATGAAGCGGGTATGTGTTGACGGTCCTGTATTTGAAGCCTCTACCGTATTTCCACCAATAATGTAAAAAAGGAATCAGAAAGTATATCTGGCAGAGACGCCGCCATATATATTTCTTAGCGGTGCTGGTTCAAAATACCTGCCAAACCCGGCATTTAACCGGGTATTTGAATTGTAGTCCTCGTTGAGTAAATTATTAACACTCAGATAAGGCGTGACAATCCATTTTTCCAACTCCTTACGATAACCTAACCGAAAATTAGATACGGCATAGGGATCTGTTTTTATCTGATTTTCATTGTCTGCAAAAAACGAATCAATATAAAGAAAATCAAGGGTACTATACCAGCCATTTGGTTCATCAAACCTCAACTCAGCATGTAAATGTTGATTTGGTATGCCCGGGATTTTATTACCATCCAGGTTAACAACAGCAGTCCGAAATAGATCAAACTCTGCATTAATATAACTATATGCAAGACTCGCGGTTAATACTGGAAATAGTTCAGCGGTAATACCTGCTTCAAAACCTTTACGAGTAGATCTTCCTGCATTTTGGAAAAAAGTTCTTCCAGTAAAACCATCTTCCTCAAACGGTATAAGCTCATTTTTTACCTTAATCTTATATACAGCTACTTCATAATCAATCGGCAAGCGACCATCAAAAGCACCTTTCATCCCTACCTCAAAGTTATTTGCGGTCTGGTTTTTTAGATTCTGATTAAATCCACCACCATCAGGGTTTGCAAATTCAGTGGTTGTTGGGGTTTCAAATGCAGTTGAAATATTTAAAAACATATTTGCCCAATTAACAGGATCCCAAAGAAACCCTATTCGAGGACTAAGCTTGGTAAAACTGCTTTTTCCTGAATCATTGCCAGAATTGTTTTCAAGAAAATTGTCTGTAACGTCAAAATCGATATCATCATATCGGGCGCCGAAGGTGACATTTAAATTTTCCAGCACTGCAAACTCACTCTGCACATATGCTCCCATACTTAATACTTCTTCGAGTTGATCCATGGTTAAATCACCTCGTATTCCTCCATCAAGATTAACGAATCTCTTACGATCATCACTTTGAGAATCTATATCAAATCCAGCTATGAACCTTAGACTAATATCAAGCACATCTTCTGAATAGGTATATTGGCCACCGCCACCCATGAATGTCCGATCAAACTGCACCTGACCACCGTTACTCTCAGCAATACCACCTCCAAACGGGAGTCTGTTTGCAAAATCAAGAAAAGTATAATAATTTCGAAAAAGAATCTCATGATTCTCAGCCAGACTTCGTTTGTAGGTTAATCCCAAACGTTGTTGACTGCGTGATTCTCCACCATTGAATCTCAGGTTATTCGGAGCTGCTGCGGCACGATTAGTTTCTACTTCAGTATCTCTAAGACCACCTGGATCCCCCATATCAGGAATATCAAGAATATTAATACTTGCGACAAGTTCAGCCTTAGGATCTATCTGGTAAGTCAATTTTGAATTAAGACTCTTACGATCAACAAATGAATTTTCCCTATATCCATCCATGTCTGTAATGGATCCGTTAACCATATAATTTAGTTGATTTATCTGGCCTCCTGTTTTAATTTGATATTGCTGAAAACCAAACTCACCAACACTGAGTTTGCCCTCTACAAACGGATGTTCCGGCCCATCCTCTGTAAAAACATTTATTACTCCGCCAGCAGCCGTTCCATACAGGGATGATGATGGACCGCGCATGACTTCAATACGACTCGCCGAACCGAGATCAATCTCATCAACATTACCGCCACCATCAGGCATGGTTGCTGGAATACCATCTACAATTAATTTTATCCCGCGTATTCCAAAGGCAGAACGTGCACCAAAACCTCTTATGGATATTCTTTGTGCTTGCGAAAAATTATGACTATTTTGAAGAAAAACCCCGGGAACCTTTCTAAGTGATTCATCCAGTGTTAGCTGTTGCTGAGCTGTTTGAATTTCTGTCTGTCCTACGACGCTAACTGATGCAGGAATATTTCTTATTTCAATTTCACCTTTTGTCCCCGTTACCACCATCTCATCCATTTGCGTTTGCGCCTGTAGATTAGCTGATAAAAGCGCAAATACAATACTTGAAAATAAATTTTTCATTATCCGATTATTCAATTTTATTTACCTCAAAAAATTAGATTTATATTAATATCAATAGCATTAAACATAATTTTAGACAGATCCTATTATTAGCCAAAGTTTATTTTTGCTTCAAGATTAGATCTGGAATCTGCATTTGACAATGCTGCCTCGAGATCTATGCGCTCTTCCTTGTATAAATTATGCAAAGCCATATCAAAGGTCTGCATACCTTTTTGTCCACTCTCCCCCATGGCTTCCTTAATCTGTTCAATTTCTCCTTTTAGAATAAGTTCTGCAATATGAGGCGTGTTTATCATGATTTCTATAGCTGCACATCTTTTGCCATCGACCGCTACTACTAATCGCTGAGAAACAACAGCGCGTAGATTTAATGATAGATCCATAAACAGCTGTTTATGTGATGCCTGAGGAAACATATTAACAACTCGCTCCATTGCCTGGTTCGCATTATTTGCATGGAGAGTTGATATCGCCAGGTGACCTGTATTAGCTAGTTCTAATGCTGCCTCCATAGTAATTTTGTCTCTGATTTCACCTATAAGGATGACATCTGGTGCTTCGCGTAAGGACGCCTTCAATGCATTGGCATATGAAAGTGTATCAACGCCAACTTCACGTTGATTTAAAATAGATTTTTTATTCGGGTGAGAAAACTCCACCGGGTCTTCAATTGTTAGGATATGCCCCAGCATTGTCTCATTTCTATGATTAATCATAGCTGCAAGCGTGGTAGATTTTCCAGAACCTGTGCCTCCGACCATTAACAGCAAGCCCCGTTTTGCTTCTATTAATTCTTTTAATATGTCAGGAACACCAAGCTGCTCTATTGTTGGAATCTCACTGGGAATTCGACGCAAAACCATACCGACTTCACCACGTTGCTTAAATACATTGACTCGAAACCGTGCAGAACCATCTGGCATCGGAATGGCGAAATCACATTCCAAATTTTCTTCAAACTGTGAAATTTGTTTCTCGTTCATGATGCCGTAAGCCGCGGCTTTACACATCCCTCCGTCAAGGACTGTTTTACCTACGGACGTAGCCTTACCTTCAAGCTTAATTTTAACAGGTGAACCTACGGTAATGAAAAGATCTGAAGCACTCTTTTCAACTACCAATTTCAGGTAAGGATGTAAATCCATTTAGTTATACCTCCGATAATACATAATTTATCTATGGATAAACCTTACGACATCATGCCAGAGTTCTCTTCTTCATCTTCTTCGAGACTTAAATGATCCAGCCCCGCTAATTTATCAGAATCTTTTGCACCTTTACCTTTGAGTTTTATATTAAGCCTTAATTCATTCACTGAATCGGCATTTCGTAGTGCCTCTTCATAAGAAATTTTATCGGCCTGCTGTAAATCAAATAATGCTTGATCGAAAGTCTGCATACCTATCTCTCTAGATTTCGACATAATATTCTTGATTTCGTGAACCTCGCCTTTGAGTATTAGGTCTTGTATCAATGGTGAGTTAAGTAGAATTTCTATGGCTGCATGTCGCCCTTTTCCATCCGGTGTCTTTACCAACCTTTGTGAAATAATTGCCTTTAAGTTTAGAGACAAATCCATAAGTAACTGTTGTCTTCGTTCTTCTGAAAAAAAGTTAACTATTCGATCCAGGGCCTGGTTAGAGCTATTGGCGTGTAAAGTTGCCATCGCCAGGTGACCAGTTTCTGCAAAGGCAATCCCAAATTCCATGGTTTCTTTATCGCGAATTTCCCCCAATAGAATTACATCAGGCGCTTGCCGCAATGTATTTTTTAATGCTATCTCCCAATCGTCTGTATCAACCCCAACTTCTCGTTGCATTAAGATACAGTTTTTATGGGGATGAACATACTCAATTGGATCTTCGATGGTTATGATATGCCCGTAGCTGTTTTCATTCCGATAATCAATCATCGCAGCAAGTGAGGTAGATTTACCTGATCCAGTACCACCAACCATAATTACCAGACCATTTTTTGCCATGACCACATCTTTTAGGACTTCGGGTAACTTTAGTTTATCGAAATTTGGAACTTCCGTTTCAATAACACGCATAACCATCCCACAGTAACCTTGTTGAATAAATGCATTGGCACGAAATCTGCCGATTCCTGCTGGCGCAACAGCAAAATTACATTCCTTGGTGGCCTCATATTCTTTTAATTGCCGATCATTCATGATGGCATAACACATAGCTTTGGTATTTTCCGAAGTCAGCGCAGTCTTTGACACCGGGGTCATTTTTCCTTGTGCTTTCATGGCTGGCGGAAAACCAACAGTAACAAATAAATCTGAGCCCTTCTTCTCTATCATTAGCTTAAGAAGATCTCGCATAAATTTAATGGCTTGTTCTCTTTCCATTTTGCCTCTCGCTTTCTATACTAAATTGATTATCTAAAAATTATCTCTATTGGCTGCTTTGGATCTTGCCTCATTCAATTCAACAACGCCTTTGTCAACAAGTGTTTTCAGGTCTTGATCCAATGTTTTCATACCAAACTGTTGTCCCGTCTGAATTGCAGAATACATCTGTGCAATCTTGGCTTCGCGAATCAGGTTTCTTATGGCTGGTGTTCCAATCATGATCTCATGTGCAGCGATTCGACCACCACCTTTTTTCTTCAAAAGTGTTTGTGAAATTACAGACTTTAGAGACTCGGATAACATGGCCCTAACCATGTCTTTTTCTGCCGCTGGAAATACGTCAACAATACGATCTATTGTTTTCGCGGCAGAACTGGTATGCAACGTACCAAACACCAAATGTCCTGTTTCAGCCGCAGAGAGTGCAAGGCGAATAGTCTCCAGATCTCGCATTTCACCGACCAGTATGACATCAGGGTCTTCACGAAGTGCAGATCGTAAAGCCTCATTAAATCCCAGGGTGTCCCGATGAACCTCACGCTGATTTACTAAACATTTTTTACTTGTATGCACAAATTCTATGGGGTCTTCTACCGTCAGGATATGTCCATATTCTGTTTCATTTTTGTGATTAACCATTGCAGCTAGTGTAGTGGACTTGCCAGAACCAGTTGGCCCAGTGACTAGCACTACTCCTCTGGGTGTATCCGATATTTCCTCAAAGATTTTTGGTGCGCCTAATTGTTCAAGAGATAAAATGTCGGAAGGGATGGTACGGAAAACGCCACCCGCGCCCCGGTTATGGTTAAATGCGTTGACACGAAATCTTGCAAGACCTGGGATCTCAAAAGAAAAGTCACATTCGAGAAATTCTTCATAATCCTTTCTCTGTTTATCATTCATAATGTCATAAACCATTTCGTGTACATCTTTATGGTCCATGGCGGGTACATTTATCCGGCGCATATCTCCATCTACTCGTATCATAGGAGGCAATCCAGCTGATAAGTGCAGATCTGAACTGCCGTTCTTGACACCAAACGCAAGTAATTCACCTATATCCATCTATTATCTCCAGATATTTGATTTAAGATATCACCTAAGAATAAACGTATGATCCCTATATTGATCTGGTTTGAAAATATCCTGAACCATCTATTTTTATGTAATAATTTTAGAAGATACCTCTTTTTACAACTGTATAGTACTGATTTTTTTAATACTAGCCTACCAAATACCCATGGAAAATATCGTTGAAAATTTGAATGTAGTAAAACAGCGAATTTATGCTGCAGAGCAAAAATATTCTCGCCCAAAAGGTTCAGTGAAACTTCTTGCAGTCAGTAAAACCCAATCTATTGCTGCTATCACACAAATAGCCAGTACTGGACAGCTTAATTTTGGTGAAAATTACCCTAAAGAGGCTTTTAAAAAAATAACTCAGCTTACGAGTCCACGCCTATATTGGCATTTTATTGGCCATATCCAATCAAACAAGACAAAACAGTTGGCACAGAGATTTGACTGGATACAAAGTGTAGATAGAGAAAAAATTGCTCAACGACTTAGTGATGCCAGACCACATGACTTAGCGCCGATTGATGTCTGTATTCAAGTAAATATCAGTCGAGAGTCCACTAAATCTGGATTATCGCCTACCCATGTATATGATTTTGCAAAGTTTATTTTACAGCTTCCTGGATTAAGATTACGAGGACTAATGGTTATTCCTGCATCGTATACGAATTTTGAACAACAACGACAGACATTTCGAGAAGCACGTCTGTTATATGAGTCTCTACAAAATAATGCGATAAACTTGGACACCATGTCCATGGGAATGAGTAACGACCTGGAGGCGGCAATAGCTGAAGGTTCTACTTTGATACGAGTTGGTACCGCAATTTTTGGCAGCAGAGAGTCATGATATATTACTAGGGAAACATACCACCTCAATAAACATGTAATACTAAATTTTAGATTGTAGGAATATTATGAAAAATACGAAAATTTCATTTATTGGGTGCGGCAATATGGGACGTAGTCTGATCGGCGGCCTGATATCTAATGGTTATAATGCAAATGTGATATGCGGTGGAGAGACAGATTCAGCGAAAGCTCAAGACATAGAGAATACATTTGGGATTAAGGTATATTCGGATAATAGGGCGGCAGTAAAGGATACAGAGATTGTCATTCTTGCTGTTAAACCGCAAAACCTGTTAGAGACTCTCTCTAATATTGCACATCAAGTCAGGCAACATAACTGCGTAGTAATTTCGATTGCTGCTGGTGTACGTACACAAACACTTGAAAGTATTCTTGGCAAAAATCACCCAATTATAAGGGTAATGCCAAATACTCCTGCCCTGATCCAGGCGGGTGCATCATCTATGTACGCAAATCAAGCTGTAACGAATTCACAAAGAGAGATGGCAGAGGAAATTATGAGATCTGTTGGGATGGCAATATGGCTAGAAGATGAACTGTTAATGGATACTGTTACTGCACTATCCGGCAGTGGACCTGCTTATTTCTTTTTGTTAATGGAAGTAATGGAAAAGGCGGCTGTCAAACTGGGGTTGCCGTTAGACCAGGCCAGATTACTTACATTGGAAACAGCACTAGGGGCCTCCAAAATGGCACTCAATAGTGACGTTGATACAGCTACATTACGACACCAGGTTACATCACCTGGCGGCACCACAGAGAAAGCTATTCAAGTATTACTGGAACAAGGTAATTTTGAAGAGCTCTTTTTAGACGCATTGACAGCAGCTCAAAAAAGATCTCAAGAAATAGCTGAAACAATAGGATCTTCAAAATGAATGGCGGATATTTTATAGAGGCGCTAGTTTTTCTTGTTCGTACTGCTTTTGATCTTTATTTACTTTTAGTAGTTTTACGTTTTCTTTTACAAGTCGTACGCGCTGATTTTTATAATCCAATATCACAGTTTCTGATTACGGCAACCAACCCACCGCTCAAATATATAAGGCAAATTATCCCAGGTTACAAAGGAAATGATTGGTCATCAATCGTGCTTATGTTTTTAATTAAATCAATAGAAATAGTATTATTATCATTGATTGTTCGGGGAAATTTTCCTGCACCTCTAGGATTAATAATATTATCCTTTGGTCAATTACTTCATCTTATAATTTATATTTTCATTATTTCGATATTTATTCAGGTTATTCTAAGCTGGATAAACCCTGGGGCCTATAATCCTGCGACAGTAATAATTTATAAGTTAACTGATCCATTACTGCGACCTGCACGTAAACTGATCCCCCCTATGGGCGGTCTGGATTTTTCTGTACTTGTAGTTTTTATCATCCTCCAATTAACCCTAATATTGATAGTTAATCCAATCACACATTTAGGTCAATCTCTCTCAGGAATTTATATCTCAGGCTGAACATAATTTTACGTTTCTGCACTTAATAACATCATTTTGCTACGTAATTAAATTGAATCTTCTAATAATTTTGTTGTCTGCTATAGTATTAATAAATAGACAAACATCAGGGAGCATAATCATGATTCAGCAAATCAAACTAATATTCAGCCTTGCTTTTTTATTAATCGCGACAACAGTTAATGCGGATCAATCTAAAGATTTCGGTGATTTTACCGTTCACTATAGTGCATTCACTACGGACGTACTGACCCCAGATGTTGCACGGGCATACGGTATAACGCGAAGTAAAAACCGTGCACTAATCAACATATCTGTCTTGAAAAAAGTAATGGACGCTAGCATACAACCGGTCAAGGCAACTGTTGACGCATCTGCAACTAATCTTAGTGCACAACTTAAAAGCTTAGAAATTCGCGAATTGAATGATCAGGGCGCCATTTATTACATAGCCGAAACACAAGTCAATCACAGGGAAACCTTAAAATTCAACTTATCGATTACCCCACTAGGCGAGCAAAACACCTATCGATTCAGTTTTGATCAACAATTTTTTACGGATTAATCCTTGAAGGTTATATCGTAATCAATTATCAATGGGGCGTGATCTGAAAATCGCTTATCCTTATAAACTCGAACTTTCTTTATTTTATCCCTTAACCCCGGCGTGATGATTTGATAATCAATACGCCAACCAACATTCTTCTCCCACGATTGACCTCGATTTGACCACCAAGTGTATTGTTCTGGCTTTTGATTCAATTCTCTAAATGCATCAACAAAACCTACATCTGATATTAATTTATCTATCCATTCACGCTCTTCTGACAAAAAACCAGAGTTTTTCTGGTTACTACGCCAATTTTTTAAATCAATATTTTTATGAGCAATGTTCCAGTCACCACAAATTATATATTGCCGATTTTCAGTAAGCATATGTTCAAGTTTTGGCATAAATCGATGCATAAAATCAAATTTGACTTTTTGTCTTAAATCTCCTGAGGATCCTGATGGCAGATATAGAGATACAATACTAATTTCTCCAAATATAGCTTCAATATATCTTCCTTCTTTGTCTGCATGATCCCAACCTAATTTTATTAATACGTCATCAGGCTGCTTACGAGTATATATTGCTACGCCGCTATATCCTTTTTTCTCAGCATCATTAAAATAAGAAAAATATCCCTTTGGGGACAAGATTTCATCTATTAATTGTACTGTTTGGGCTTTAGTTTCCTGTATGCACACGACATCAGCTCGTTGTCTTTGTAACCAGACAAAAAAACCTTTTTTATGTGCGGAACGAATTCCATTTGCATTTAATGTAATTATTTTCATTGTTTTTCGATTATTTTTATACCTGGCGCACGTCTTTAAGTTATATTCATTAACTCATAAACAAATTGGATTCATTTTCTGAGAATCGCCAAATAATCTGGTAATCTATCGTATTAGAATCTGGTTTAAACACTAACACGACAAAAATCATATGCAAGACTTTCAACAGGAATTCATTGAGTTTTCAATTAGTAAAAATGTTTTAAAATTTGGTGAATTTAAACTCAAGTCTGGAAGAATAAGTCCTTACTTCTTCAATAGCGGGTTATTTAATGACGGAGAAAGTTTACGCCTACTTGGTGAGTATTATGCGAAAACCATAATTAATTCAGCCATTAATTTTGATATGCTATTTGGACCAGCTTACAAAGGTATCCCTCTTGCAACTTCTCTTGCCATCGCCCTCTCTCAGACCAACAAAAGATCAGTACAGTATTGCTTCAATCGTAAAGAAGCTAAAGACCACGGTGAGGGCGGAATTATTCTTGGCGCGCCATTAAGTAATGATGTGTTGATCGTTGATGACGTAATTACTGCAGGAACGTCCGTTAAAGAGTCCGTAAAAATTATAGAAGAAGCAAATGCCAGGCCAGTTGGCGTTATCATTGCCCTGGATCGACAAGAAAAAGGAAATTCCAAAAAATCAGCTATTCAAGAAATTGAAATTAACTATAATATACCAGTTATCAGCATTATTTCCCTTGAATTACTTATAGAATATCTCAGTAATACAGCAGAATTGTCAGCATATCTTGGCAAGATTGAGGAATATCAAATAAACTATGGAATCAAATGCAGATAATTGAATCATAGACTATTAAATATATGGGTTTTGGGTTCTATAATTAGATCGAAATAAATACATAAAATACCGGACATAATTATGAAAATACAATCAACTCCATTTTTGTTAACAATTGTTTTCGCTCTGATGACAGGTTTTTATTTTTTACCTGCTCAAGCCGCAATAAAATGCTGGAAAAACAACGAAGGTGTACGTGAATGCGGTAATCGGGTTCCGCCCGAATTTGCGCAGCAGGGTCATGAAGAACTTAGCAATTCCGGTATGGTTGTCAATCAACAGGGTCGGGTAAAAACCAAGGAAGAACTGGAGCAGGCGGCAAAAGAATTAGAGATATTAGCCGAACAGAAACGCCAACAAGAACAACAGGCACGAATGGACAAAATCCTGCTCGCTACATTCAGCTCAGTGAGTGAAATTGAAGCGGCCCGTGACGGAAAACTAAATGTTATTCAAGCAAGTATTACTCTTGTCGGAAAACAATCCGAGACTATTCAACTTGACCTGGACAAGCGAATTCTTGCTGCAGCAGAAGCCGAGCGCTCTGGCTCTACTCCAAACGAGGCTTTACTAAATGATATCGCTTCACTAGAACGACAAATTAATGTCAAAAAACAGTACGCATCTGAAAAACAGGATGAAATTGATGAAACTACAAAAGAATATGGGACCAATATAGAGCGTTTTAAATCATTAAAGGGATTGAAATAATTGTTCCAAAATTTGTGAGATAAAGTCAGTCGACTACTTAAACATTGACTGCTTCAAAATTAACCATTGTTCATCTAAATATTCAGTGGGTTGCTTGTTAAAGTTACTCCGTACATATTGGGTCATATGACCTTCAATTAATGTCATAATTTGATTAGCAGATGCATCGATTGAATGTGCTGCACGCATACCAGCCTCAAGATTCGCCTCTCTCAATACCTGTTTAAGCTGAGTTTCTATGCGATCAAAAAACTTCGAAACTCTTATTCGCAAGCGTTCATTTTCCCCTATCAGCGCATCCCCAAGCAATACCCTGGTTATACCAGGATTCCGCTCTGCAAAGCCAAGTGACAATTTAATAATACGTTCACACCTGGTATCTACATTCTGCTCCTGCTCCAGAATCTTATTAATTAATCCAAAGACAGTTTCTTCAGAAAAATCAATTAATGCTTCAAACATTTTTGCCTTACTTGCAAAATGACGATAGAGCGCCGCTTCAGAAACGCCTACTGCCTTTGCCAGTGCCGCAGTAGTAATTCGTGACCCCGGATTAGTTTCCAACTCCTTCGCAAGAACCTCTAATATCTGTTGGCGTCTGTCTGACCGTTTGCTAACTATCATGAATACATTCTCATGTTTTTTCTCTACTAATTAACGTACCAACACCACTTTTTGTTAAAATCTCAAGCAGTACAGCATGCTCTAATCTACCATCTATTATATGAACGTTTTTAACACCCGAATCAACTGCATCCAACGCCGCCTTAATCTTCGGCAACATACCTCCATGTATAACACCTTGATCTATCAACGTCTTTACTGCCGCCTGTGTTAAACCTGTCATAACCTTACCTTTAGCGTCCAACACACCAGGTGTATTAGTAAGAATAATTAGTTTTTCTGCGTTTAGTGCAACAGCAATCTGGCAAGCAACCAGATCTGCATTTATGTTATATGATTGCCCTTCCGCACCAACCCCGATAGGGGCAATGACCGGTATAAAATCTCCCTTAATGAGCATATCGATAACGGATGTATCAATACTGGTTACTTCACCTACATGACCGATATCTATAATTTCTGGTACATTTACCTCTTGCGCATTCCCAGGCAAGGTTAATTGCTGCGCTTGTATCAATCCACCGTCTTTACCGCTTAGGCCAACCGCATTGCCTCCGTTCTGATTAATAAGATTTACAATGTCTTTATTCACCAGTCCGCCAAGCACCATTTCTACAACATCCATGGTTTCACTATCAGTTACTCGCATACCCTGAATAAACTGTGATTCCTTTCCAATTTTGGCAAGAAAACTACCAATTTGTGGTCCTCCTCCATGAACGATTACCGGATTCATCCCTACCAACTTCATTAAAGTTACATCCCTGGCAAAACCATTTTTCAATTTTTCATCCGACATAGCATTGCCACCATATTTAATGACAATGGTTTTTTCATTAAATCGTCGTATAAATGGCAAGGCCTCGGTAAGTACCGAGGCGATTTCTATCGCCTTACTTGTATCTTGAAGATGTAGTTTAGTAGTGGTCATGGTTGCCACGATTTACCTGAATTTATCTATTCTATTTTTTTGAACAGCACAGGCTATCAGAATGGTACAGCCAGGTCAGGGTTAATCGATTGAATCAATTCCTTAAATTTACCTTGCACTCTGGCTAATGCGTCAGAATTATCTGCCTCAAACCGAGCTACCAAACACGGTGTAGTATTCGAGGGTCGAATTAAGCCCCAGCCATCACTAAATTCAACCCTAAAGCCATCTATTGTTATAATTTCAGCCTCATCAAATGAAATTTTTGATGCAAGTTCGGTCATAAATTTCGTATGTTCTGATTCTGGCATGTCAATTTTTAATTCAGGCGTCGAAACTCCTCCAGGCAATTCAGCAAAAAAATCGACTGGCTTGACCTTTGAATTTGTCAGTATTTCTAATAGGCGTGCGCCTGAATACAGGGCATCATCAAATCCATACCATCTCTCTGCAAAAAAAATGTGGCCACTCATTTCACCTGCTAAAGGGGCATCAACTTCTTTCATTTTAGATTTAATCAATGAATGTCCAGTCTTCCACATAAGTGCTTTACCGCCGCTGCTTTCTATAACTTTTTTCAAATGACTACTGCATTTGACATCGAATATGATCTCAGCACCCTGGTTTCGTGTTAATACATCTCGTGCAAATACCATCATTTGCCTGTCTGGCCAGATTATATTTCCTTCACTGTCTACCACACCTAGTCGATCACCGTCTCCATCGAAGGCAAAACCCAGATCGGCCTGCTCTTCTTTTACTTTATTGATCAGATGTTCGAGGTTTTCAGGTTGCCCAGGATCCGGATGGTGATTTGGAAAATTTCCATCCAGCTCACAAAACAGCTCTATTACATCATGTCCCATTGCTCTAAATAACTGCGCGGCTACCACACTAGCTGCACCATTACCGCAATCAATCACCAATTTAAATGAATTGCCAAATGAGACAGGAATATCGTCTGTTACTCGACGAACATACTCTTGGATAATTTCAGCGGTACTTACATTGCCGCTACCGGCACTAAATTTTCCGGACTTAATGCGATTATATATATCATTAATTCTTTCCTCAGAAAGTGTCGTCCCACCTAAAACAATTTTTAATCCGTTATATTCAGGGCCGTTATGGCTACCTGTCACCATAACTCCACTTCCTGTTTTCAAAAAATGTGTTGCATAATATAAAATAGGTGTGGGCACTATACCTATATCAATCACATCTCTGCCGGCTGCAGTAAATCCCGAGATTAAACTTTTTGTCAATTCTGGACTGGAATTTCTGCCGTCCCGACCCACTACAATTGTTTTTATCCCTGCTTCGTCTGCCTCAGAACCAACTGCAAGTCCGATTTTATAAACAATATCAGCAGTTAGGCCTTTATCAACAATTCCACGAATATCATATTTGCGGAATATAACCTGTGGAATCTCTGAAGTAACATCAACTGGTTCTGATTTTTCTGGCACAGCTACCTGCTCCTCTGGTTTATTTTCCGGCTTGTCCTTTGTTACTTCGTCAGAAGCCTCTTTGGAAATATCGAACACATCAACTAAACCTTCGGCTGATTTGAGATCTTCTTTTGTCACCATACTAGTAATATCTTCACCAACTAATCCTTTTGACGGTCCTGATGTATGTGTTGCTACATTTTTCACGCCCGGCAAATGTGCTATTAATTTTTCCATGCCGGGATGCGCACCCTCCATGATTGCTTTAACCGCACCTTCATAACTGATGTTTTGTTTATTTACTGAACTTATGATTGATCCAGCCTTGCGTTTATAAAACACGTATCCTGCTGAACAGATGATAGAGATAAGCAGAATAATCATCAGCAGGATTGTATTGTATGAATAATTGGTTACTAGATTTGCCGACATCATTTTAGGCTGGGACCAATATGTCAAAGTCCAACGGGTTCCTGCGATAGATGTTGACCCAGGATCGCCAGATTTTAACCCAGAATCACCTAAACTGCCTAGAGCCAATGGGTTACTTGTTACAGCTTGACGAATTTCTAAATAAGCATTCCCTGGATCAAGTCGCATTAATGCTTGCTGAAACAAATCGACGTTCAAACTTAAATGAACGATACCTATTAGCTGATCTGCCTGATTTTTTACTCGCTCTACCATTACAATATGTTGGTTATCAGTACCAAACAATAACACCTCTATAGCAATCGAGCCGGTAGACCTTTCTGCCTTATTTAACATGGCAATTGATCCGAACGTTAAGGGAGGTGTACTGTCGTTATCCACACTAAATTGCCCCGGCCTAATCAATCTTAATTTTATTGCTGATGAAAACTGACTAATCGCGTTATTTTGTTCCTGTTCAAGCAGATCTTCATCCGCAGATAAAAAAAGGCTTTTTGTCCCCTCGCTAGCTGCATAGTCGGCTAATTCAGTACTTAATATTTCAAAAAATTCTGCAACAGACTGTGCCAGTGGTCTAGCAGCTACAGACAACGCCTGTACATCTGAATTTTCATCTTCCGAGGAAGATTCTTCCCCAAGTAAATATTTCCAAGCAGTAATACCAATTGTCAGACACAACAACAAAGCTGCACCAGCCAATATCGCATTTCTTTTCATTCTTCTAGTTATCTTTCGATTTGATACTGGACCATCAACCATAATTATTGTCCCTGATTTATAGTTCTTACGCCGGTATGACCAAACCCACCGACACCTCTAACAGATTCTTCAAAACCTTCAACAATTTCAAATTCAGCCCGTACTACTGGAACAAAAACCAGTTGGGCAATTCTGTCCCCTGGCGCGATCGTGACCTCTTCATTGCCCCTGTTCCAGCAAGATATAAACACCTGTCCCTGATAATCTGAATCAATTAAACCAACAAGGTTTCCAAGTACAATTCCTTTTTTGTGCCCTAAACCAGAACGAGGCAGTATTACTGCAGCCAAATCAGAATCCATTATATATAAAGCAAAACCCGAGGGGATCAGGGCCGTTTCTCCAGGGGACAATCTTAAAGGTTGGTCCAAACATGCGCACAAATCCATCCCCGCGGACCCATCGGTTGCATGAGCTGGCATAGGAAACTCATTACCGAGACGCTCGTCAATGACTTTTATTTGAATTTTTCTCATGATATCGGTCTGCTATTATCTTTATCAGCTTTCTTGCAAGTTTTTGCTTGGATACGCGACCTAAACTTACACTTCCTCCTGACCACAAAACTTCAAGTGCATTATCTTCAGTATCAAAGCCCAAACCCTCACCAACTGCGTTTGCGGCTATCATGTCCAGTCCT
>JBNMOP010000036.1:0-24481 GCA_051275005.1 Gammaproteobacteria bacterium
TTTTCGCGATTATCACGGTGGTGGTAGGGCCTCTGCAAGGGAGACATGCATGCGGGTTGCCGCCGGCGCAATTGCAAAAAAATACTTGCTGGAAAAATATAATATAAAAATACGTGCCTATCTTGCGCAGCTGGGCACAATAAAACTCGATCTTACAGACTGGGATGAACTTGAAAATAATGCCTTTTTTTGTGCAGATCCAAACGCGGTACAAGAATTAGAAAATTACATGGATGCGTTGCGTAAGGAAGGTAACTCCGTGGGCGCCCGTATAAATATAATCGCGGAAAACGTGCCAGTAGGTCTTGGTGAGCCGATATTTGACAGGCTGGATGCAGATATCGCCAAGGCGATGATGAGCATAAATGCTGTTAAGGCAATAGAGATTGGCGCAGGATTTAAGTCCGTTGAACAGAAGGGGACAGAACATCGCGATGAAATAACCCCCGATGGATTCCTGGGTAATAATTCGGGTGGAACATTAGGTGGAATTTCTTCAGGTCAAAATCTTAAAGTCAGTATTGCACTTAAACCTACCTCAAGTATTCGAATTCCGGGACAGACAGTTGATATAAATGGTGAACCGGTCGAAGTCGTTACTACTGGACGTCATGACCCTTGTGTCGGCATCCGTGGAGTGCCCATAGCTGAAGCTATGCTAGCAATAGTTATAATGGATCATACCTTGCGAAATCGTGCCCAGAACATTGATGTGGTTCGTTCAACGCCAATTATTCCACCGGGTCAGGACTAACTCGATCTTCAGTAGTGTGCGGTTTGAATCGCCAGATAATTACTCCCGCCAGTAAATAACCAATATTTGCCAGTCCTACCCATTGAATCCAGTGAGGGATGCCAAGCACATAAAGTCCAATGGGGAAAAACGATATTCCAAAGATTACGATAAGTACCGTTGAATGTCCTTTTAGTGACGCAACGATCACAATAATTGCAAGAACAATCATCAACAGGACGACTGCCATACTTGCAATGTTAAATGAAAATGAAGCCTCAGGTACCCAAAGTGTCATCATCCATAATATTGAGGCAACCGCACCTGCGATAATGCCCGTTAATTGTCCCAGTTTATAAGGCAGTAATATTCGATTGTTATTGTTGGCATTCATATGAGAAATACTTGTTCAGTAAAGTTTGGAGTATAAAACATATTATGATAACAAAGTATGTTTCTAATAAAATTAAATAATTGTTTTATACCCAAGTGCACACCAGTATGGCTCATTGTTATTAAATATAATTTTATCCAGTCCAGCTTTCATCATCATCTTCATGATTTGTTTTTGAGTAAATCGTTTTTCCAGGCGTGTACCAAACCGATCCAGGGCGTCAGTACGCATGGTATAGAGGGATTTATTTCTGTAGGTAGATAGCGGGAAATTACTTGGATTTATACCAATTTTTTCAATGATTAAAGCAATTTTTGCAAGTGGAAAATATATAACAAAAGCAATTATCTGGCACAAAAAATACTTTAATTTATTTGGTAATTTGGAAACTGTTTTTCTGAGAACATCGCTAATATTCCATATGCATTTGAACCAGAACGGACGGTTGTCAAATGCGTAATAGAGGTAAAGTAAAAGTGGTGCACCAGGTTTTAAAATTTTGACACACTGATCTATCCCTTTCTGGGTATCCGGTATGTGATGCAGGACACCGAGTGAGTAGCCGAAATCCATTGAATTGTCCATCAATGGTATTTCATCAACTGATGCAAGATAAAAACTGCAGTTTTTAGAATCAGTAAGATTTTTGTGCGCAACGTCAAGTGCCTTTGAACTTGGATCTATGCAATGTAATTTTCCAACCAGAGGTGATATAAATCTCGCCCATCGGCCGCTACCACAACCCAGGTCAAATCCTTCAGCACTTTCAGTTAAAATAGTAAATGGAAATATTGAGAAATATTTTTTAAAGGTATCATGAAGTTCATCTTCCGGTACGTCTGACTGATCGAAGACCGACCATTCGTGTCCAAAGTCAGCTACCACTTTTTCATCATAGTTTTTATTCACATATTTTTCTTTTGTAAGATCATTAAAGTGTAATGCATAAGAGGAATCTAAAATGTATTGAAAATTAGTTTATAACATCTCTTTTAATACAGGTTTGGTGATTTTTCCCATAGCGTTACGTGGCAGTGACTCGACTAAAATAATCTTTTTTGGCACTTTGTAGGTTGACATCAGGTCTTCGCACCATAATTTTAGATCATCATAAGTTAATTCTCGCCCCGGTTTTAATACCAGAAAGGCAGTGACGGCTTCTCCCCACATTTCATCTTCAACACCGATCACTGCACACTCGGCGATATCATCATGATTAAGTAATGTACCTTCGATTTCCAATGCGGATAATTTGTAACCACCGGATTTAATTATATCGACTGATGACCGACCCATGATGCGATAGTATCCTGATTCGAGAACTGCCACATCACCGGTACAAAACCATCCGTTGTGGTAACTGTCTGCCGTTGCTTTCGGGTTATCCCAATATTCAAGAAATACATTATCACCCTTGATACGGATCTCCCCGGGTATATCTTCCGTAATTATAATCTTGTTTTCATCATCATATAGATTCACATCAACACCAGGTAATGAAACACCTACTGCACCTGCGCGTCGTTCTCCATCATAAGGATTGGATATAGCCATACCAATCTCTGTCATGCCATAACGTTCCAACAGAACTTGACCTGTTAATTCCAGCCATTGGTTATAAACTTTTACAGGACAGGCGGCTGAACCTGAGATATTCAAACGCATCTCCTTGAATCCACCAGTAATAGCGGATCGTTTCTCCTCATCCAGAGATTCCAGGTGCTGAATCATTTTTACATATATCGTGGGAACAGCCATGAATACTGAGTAACTACCCTTTGCGACCTGGTCGAGTATGGCGTCCATATCAAACTTAGGAAAAAGGGTGACCGTTGCCCCAGACCAGATAGCACAACAGAGGATATTGATAATGCCATGTATATGATGCAAGGGTAGAAACAGAGGAATTGTATCCTCACTTTTCCATGACCAGGCCTCAATTAAGCTGATAATCTGAGCATGTATATTCTTATGCGTACTAACTACACCCTTGGGTTTATTAGTGGTACCACTGGTAAACAGGATCATAGCTCGTCGATCTAGTGATAATTCTGGTAACGATCCAATGTTTTCAGATGTAATCTCACTCACTGTATTTAGCTCAATATCGAGCCGTTTACATAATTCAGTAAGATTTTTCTGATATTCGACATTGGCGATAATTCGAGTGACCCTGGCACACGTCAAGGCATGTTCTAATTCAGGGATCGCGGAACTTACGTTTAACGGTACCGCAATGCCGCCGGCACGCCACACACCAAATAACAGGGTGACATAGTCCAGGCTGCCAGGAATAAGAAACGCAATACGTTCTTCATCGAGATCATCCTTCTCACCTAACAGACCAGTGGCAATATGATTAATCCGTTTGTTTAATTCCGCATAGCTATAGTTGCTATCACCATCAAGCAATGCGGTCTTATCATTGTTATTATCAAGATATTGAAATGATTTCATTTCTATTTTTTCGTTGGTTACCATTATATTATTTTCTTTATTATTTGATTTAATAGATTGCATTCACTATCAGAAATAAAACTGATGGTCCCATTAAGCACCCTACGCCAGTGTAGAAAGTTGCTGTCATCGCACCATAAGGTACTAATCTTGGATCTGTAGCAGCTAAACCACCTGCAACGCCACTGGTAGTACCCATGAGCCCACCAAATACCATTGCAGATTGGGGATTATTCAGTCCAATATATTTTGCAACCATAGGGGTACCGATCATTACCAGGATCGATTTCACCAATCCTGCTGCAACACTCAGGGCAATTACCTCAGAACTGGCACCAATTGCTGTGCCGGTTACAGGACCAACAATATATGTCACTGCGCCTGCACCAATAGTAGTAATGCTGATTGCATCGGTATATCCAAACATAACGGCAATAGCTGCACCAACAATAAAAGAGACGATTACACCGGCAAAAATAGAAATTACACCAGCTAACCCAGCCTTTTTCAATTCACCTATATGTACGCCAAATGCCGTGGCAACAATTGCAAAATCTCGCATCATACCGCCACCCATAAGACCTACACCTGTCAGGAGACCAATATCTGCAACGCCAGTTTTACCTCCGGTTATTGCTCCACCACAATAAGCAGCTAGCAGGCCCAAAGAAATTGCAATAGCCGACCCATGTATACGTCCATTGGTTAGTTTATTAGAAATAAAATATGAAAACCAGACGACAATTCCAACAGCCGCGAATGCGACAATCAGACCGTTCTTGATAAAAACAGACTCAAGGAGTTCCATTTAGTTTTCTCCCTTATTTTTGTCATCAGCATCTGAACCCAATGGGGGAAGCGGTTCACTTTTGGGTCCAATTTTGCTAATAACAGGCACTAATGCAAAACTTACTACCACCGCTGCAGTGCCTGCCACCAACGCGAGTAATCCACCATCAACTGCAGCAACTACATTTTGTCTCGCAGCCATAGCGACAACAATAGGTATATACATGGCGCTCCAGAATTTTATTCCGGTACCAGATGCACCTTCAGTTAACGACTTAAAGCGGGATGAGCTACAAGCAACTACCAGAAAAAGCATTGCTATACCTACTCCGCCGACATTTGCTTGTACACCGATAAAATCGCCAAGTAACTCACCTATATATTGTCCCAATATCAGGCAAACAGATAATAGTGCTACGCCATAGATAATCATTGTAATTTCCCCCGAGATATATTCTTATTCACACAGATAATATAGTGCTGAGCAAATCAGTGCAATTTGAAGGTATTTAGGAATTAACATAGGTTAATTAAAATCAATTAATGCAAAGAAGAAAGGCAAGTTATTATAAATGTCGTTTTCTATAATCTAAAAATCAGATTGCGGAAAAAAGATAAATAGCAAATAACCCATTAGGATCTAACCAGTGTTGAACCGGTTTAAATCCATTAATAGAAGCAAGATTCAGAAATTCGGTTGGAGTGTATTTATACGAATTTTCTGTATGTACCGATTCGCCTTCATTCAATTCGAATGAATGACCGTTTAATTTCAGGGTCTGTTTTTCATTACTTACCAGATACATTTCTATACGACCGGCATCTTTATTATAAAATGCCTTGTGATTAAATTTATCAGGATCACAATTTATACCGAGCTCATTTTTCATTCTGCTCACTAGATTGAGATTAAATTCAGCCGTTACACCTGCTTCATCGTTATATGCTGCATTGAGGATGGATTCATTTTTTTTAGTATCAACGCCAATTAACAACATACCTTCATCACCAACTTCACGACGAACCATAGTAAGAAATTTACCAGCGTCATCTCGTTCAAAATTCCCAATACTTGAGCCTGGGAAAAAAAATAATCGTGGGCCTGCTTGCACAATGTCTGGGATTGGCAATGAATGAGTAAAATCTACACAGGTAGCATGTACGGACAACCAGGGATAATCATTTGCAAGATTAGATGCGGACAATTTTAAATGTTCAAATGAAATGTCCATTGGAACATAGGCCGATGGTTTTAACGCTTTAAGTAATAGGCGCACTTTTGTGGCACTGCCAGCACCCGGTTCTACCAGGATGCGACCAGCACCTGTCAGCTCAGCAATCTCTTTGGCATAATCTACCAGCATGCCTTGTTCAATTGTTGGTGGATAGTATTCTGGTTGTTCACAGATCATTTCAAAAAGTTCGGATCCGCGTTGGTCATAAAAAAACTTTGGAGCAATTGCTTTTTGTTCACCTGAAAATCCATTTATTATGGCATCATGTAGACTCAGTGCTCCGGGTTTATGGTCGTGAAATGTCAACGTTCCGTTCATTCAATATCCTCAGCTAGTCGTAAGCCAGTGAACGCCCAACGTTCTTCAGGGTAGAAAAAATTACGATAACTGGCACGTGTATGACTCGATGAAGTTACACAAGCTCCTCCTCTTAGTACCATTTGATTAGACATAAATTTACCATTGTATTCACCCATAGAGCCTTCTAGCGGTTTAAAACCAGGATAAGCAATATATGGTGAAGCCGTCCAGGCCCAAAGATCGCCAAACCACTGACCTTGTTGATCTGCCGGTGTTGGATGGAGAAAATTTTCTTCAATGAAATTTCCAGTAATTGATTGTTTTGCCAGTATCAATTCAAGTTCTGCTTCCAATGGCAGACGTTTACCTGCCCAACGGGCATAGGCATCTGCTTCATAATAACTAATATGACAAACTGGTTCATCTGGATTCAATTCTCGTTGACCACCTAATGTAAATTGTTGCCAGGTATTATCTTTTTTCATCCAGTATAAAGGATGTTGCCAGGCTTCAGCGTGTATTAAGGTCCAACCATCTGATAACCAAAGGGCCGGGTTTACATAACCGCCATCATTAATAAATTCCAGGTATTCAGCATTCGTAATAAAACGATCTGCTAGGCGATATGGCCTTAATAAAACATTATGTCTGGGAGTTTCATTATCAAAGCAAAAGTTGTCACTATCATTTCCAATGTTATATATACCGCCATCGTGGTCCACCCAGTTAATTGGTCTAGCTTTAACCTCAGATATTACCAGATCACGACGATAGGAAGGTTTTAACGGATTTACTGAAAAATTATGCTTAACATCCATGAGCAATAATTCTTGATGTTGCTGCTCGTGATGTAACCCCAGAGTTACAAGAAATCTCAATTCATCCCAGTTTATATCTGCTGTATTTTCGATCAATATCTGCATTTTTTGGTCAACATAATGACGATACTCAATTATGTTTTCCACAGTGGGACGTGAAAGCAATCCACGGTGTGTACGTGGATACATTTCACCATGTGTGTAGTAATAACTATTAAAGATGTAATCAAAATCACGATTAAAAGGTTTATATTCAGGATCAAACCGGGCTATTACAAAGGTCTCAAAAAACCAGGTGACGTGGGCGAGATGCCATTTCGGGGGGCTGGTTTGAGCAATAGACTGGATCTGATAGTCATCAGTCGCCAGTGGTTCGCATAGCTTTTCAGTGAAACGTCGAATTTGTAGAAATTCTAATGTCAGCATTTCTCGATCTGGTTTAGTCTTAACTTTTACATCCATTTTCTTTTATATCCGATAGCTACTTGTATGTTCGATATATAGAACTATAAAGATACAAATTTATCGGTCAACCTCGCATTATTCTGTCTTACAAATTTAATATTGCAAGTATATAGCATTCATATTATTACATTGCCTTGATCATAAGAAAATCAGACACCCCTGCAATGATAATATTATTCATAATGGAAGTTGATATAAAACCTGTTATTTCTGCGTAAACAATTGAAATTTAAAGATTTTTTAAGATAAGTGAATTATGTTGCACACAGTGCCTGTGCCATCTATGCTTGATACTCACAATCAATCATTCCAGGGGGAATCAAGTAATACTTTTCCAGGCTACAACATTATCCGCTTCCTTCATGCAGGCAGAAATCTATACTATCAACAGGCCTCGTAGTCGTTATGTAACATTCGTATCCATAATATTACAATTTTTGTGCCTGAATAGTTTTGCGCAAAATAATAATGTCCCCTCTGATCTGGTTCATTATCCAGAATTTATCTTCCACAATGGCCAGGTATTGACTGCAGATGCAGATAAGGATTTTACTATCGCTGAAGCAGTCGCCGTCCGTGGTAACAAGATTTTTAAAGTAGGCAGCGATGCAGATATCGTCCGTCTGGCAGGACCCGAAACACGTCGAATAGATTTACGCGGTCGTTCGCTGACACCAGGCTTCATTTATAACGATGGCGATAACTCCGTTCCGGCGGGTGATATACTTAAGGACAGTATGTGGAATGGATATACCCGTCCACATTTGGGAGGGAGCACTATCGATGAGGCCCTCGCCACGCTGGCTTATATTGTAGAAAATGAGGGACAACAACCCGGGGATCCATTCTTCTTTAATCTGCAGGATCAATGGGCGGCGGTTGCCATGAAGTCTTGGAACAGGGATACCATCGATGAGGTGGCACCGGACAACCCTGTAATGATCTATATAAGTGCCAATATCGCGCTGGCTAATCAGGCCATGTTAGATCTCGCCATTAGCAAGGGACTACCGGTAGATCATTTTCACATTGCCCGAGACAAGAATGGTGAGTTTACTGGCTATACCGGGGCGCAGGTTAGTGGTTTTATCGGCCGCGAGGTCAGGGCCTGGCCGGCCCCCGAATGGTTTGACGAAGTGGCTATGCCCATGGCGGTGGACTCCCTCGCAAACTATGCACGGCATGGAGTTACAGTGGCTACCGGTCATATGAGCGCACCAACCATGACGATCCTGAACAGATTGTTTCACGATCAACCAAAAGATCTGGCCGTTCGGGTTTACCCTGGTCTGGATTTTCTTAGGCAAAACCCCAATGGTGAGATGTACCTTAAACGCATGGGTAACCTGGTGGACTTCTCACTTTCTGACGAACGTGGTGCGATGGTGACAATTATAGGGGCGTCTGTTGGGCCACATGCCGGATCACCCGATTCGACCTTCGGTCTTCTTACCATAAATCCCAAGACCACTGTAATTCCTGATCTGAGTCCAAATACCAATGGATATAACAGCTGGTCTGCAGAGTCTATCACTGGCCTGGGTATTGATGATTTGACACCCGAACAGTTACGACAAACAGACTATTACAATGTCCTGCTGGCAAGACAGCATGGCTGGAACGTGACAGGTATTCACAATATGGGTAGTGAAGGTATACGCCTGGCCATGCAGAATGTGTTTGAGTCCGAGCAACAAGACAAAATGTATGTAAAGAATCTTTGGCGGCCTCACGGTTTCGACCACAATATTGGGTGGGTGCCTGAAGTCTTTGACTACTATACGGCCCATCCCGTGTTGAAGGATATAGTCCGTTTTGGGGTCAATCTGCGGATCGTGATCCGCCAGCGTGATGCTGGACCGCTCAATATTGAGGATGTGATTGAGGCCCAATATGGGATGGAAGGGCTGGAACGTATGGCGCCTCTTAAGACCCTGATGGATAATGGGATCCCTTTTCACATCGAAGGTACTGAGCCCAGAGATGGTGATGGCAATCCCACATGGTATATACAAAAGGCAGTGTCACGAATCGACCGGCATGGTAGGGTCATTGCAGAAGATGAGGCCCTGGACCGTAAGACCGCATTTCTTGCACTGACCCGCTGGCCAGCCAGGTTTATGGGGTCAGAAAATGTACTGGGTTCTATCGCTCCCGGGATGCTCGCAGATCTGGTGGTATTTGACGGAAATTTGTTGGACGTTCCCATAGAGGAACTTGCAGATTTAAGGCCGGTATTGACCCTGGTGGGTGGCCAGGTAGCTTATGAATCTCCTGAATTATAGAAAATTAGAAATTTAAAAATCACAGTGAAATAAACCCTGGGGGGTGTTATGCAGTTTCAAAATATATTTAAATTAATTCAATCTCGAAAAATTTTCTTTACAAAATTAATCACATTAATAGCAATGCAGTTTTGTTCGATATCTTTATTCGCACAAAATGTACCTACGGAGTTGATCCATTACCCAGAGTTTGTTTTCCATAATGGTCAGGTGCTAACTGCTGATGCGGACCGGGATTTTACCATTGCCGAAGCGGTTGCCGTACGTGGCAACAAAATATTTAAGGTGGGTTCCAGCACAGACATTCGACGACTTGTAGGGCCAAATACCCGCGTCATAGACTTAAGAGGCCGGTCCCTTACCCCTGGTTTTATCTATAACGATGCCGATAATGCGGTACCGGCGGGTGATATCCTAAAAGAAAGCCAGTGGAATGACATGATACACCCCCATCTCGGTGGTAAGACCATTGATCAGGCCCTGATAACCCTGGCCTATATTGTAGAAAACGAGAATGAACCCGGTGCCCCGGTTTTTTTCAACCTGCAGGACCAGTGGGCAGCGATCTCCATGCGGTCATGGGATGTAAGCACGCTAGACGAGGTGGCACCGGAGAATCCCGTCGCCGTTTATCTAGACAGTAGCTATGGGATTATGAATACGGCAATGGTCGACCTTGCTATAGAAAATGGGTTTCCTGCGAACCACTTTCACATTGATCGTGATTCGAACGGAGAATATACCGGTGTAGCAGGTGCACAGTTGGTGGGATTCGTGGGACGTGAGATCCGACCCTGGCCTTCTCCTATATGGTTTGATGAGGTGGCAATGCCAGATGCCGTCAAGTCACTCGCTAATTATGCACGTAATGGTATCACCCTTGCCACCGGGCACATGAGTGCGCCTACCATGACGGTATTGAATCGATTGTTTCATGAACAACCAGATGATCTTGCGGTACGGGTTTATCCTGGACTGGATTTTCTTAGACAGAACCCCAATGGCGAGATGTATTTGAAACGTATGGGAAACCTGGTTGATTTTTCATTAAGTGATGAACGCGGAGAGATGGTTACTATCGTCGGTGCCTCTGTTGGCCCGCACTCAGGTTCGGAAGATGCGGCAGCGAGTCTTTTGTCTATATATCCCAAGAAGAATGTTATTGCCGACATTAGCCCTAATACCAATGGTTACAATCGTTGGACCTCCGAGTGGTTTACCGATTTGAGTCAGGATGAACTGAACGATGCACAAAAGCTTCAGACGGATTATTACAATGTCATGTTGGCCCGCCAGCACGGCTGGAATGTCACCGGTATTCATAACCGGGGCAGTGAGGGTATCCGTTTGGCAATGCAGAATGTTGCCGAAGCGGAAAAACAGGAAAATCTTTACGTTAAAAAATTGTGGCGGCCTCAGGGCTTTGATCACAATGTCGACTGGGTACCGGAAGTCTACGAATATTATGAAGCAAGACCCGAGTTGAAGGAATTGATCCGTTTCGGTGTCAGTATCGGAACCTTCATCAACCAACGAGATTCAGAACCTCTGGGCTTAACCAATGTTCTGGAGGCGCAGTACGGCATGGAAGGTCTTGAAAGGGCGGCACCGTTGAAAACATTACTGGACAAGGGGATCAAATTTCACATTGAGGGTAGTAACCCAAGTAACCCATTAAGAAAGATCCAGATGGCAGTAACACGAATAGATGATGACGGTCGTGTCATAGCACCGAATGAGGCATTGAGCAGGGAAGAGGCATTTTTGGCACTGACACGTTGGGGGGCACGTTTTATCGGTTCAGAAAATGTCATGGGTTCCATCCAACAGGGGATGCTTGCTGATCTTGTGGTTTTCGATGGAGATATTATGGACGTACCTATTGAATCTATCCATGAATTAAAACCGATACTGACGCTAGTAGGTGGAAAGGTTGCATTCGAGTTGCCGGGTTTATAGATAATTAGGATCAGTTGTGAAGGGAGGAGAGAGTTAACAAAATCATTCTACTCCTCCTAATTAAAGAAGCTCTGAATAAGTCCATCCGGGACTTATCAGAACATGCGAAATAAAAAGTGTAATTTTTATTTCGCTCACAAAATCAAATACTTGTGGTATTAGATTTTGGCCGCACATCCCTGTGCTGCGGGAGCCTCTGACAAAATCTGAGATTCCTTAAATACGTTACATAAAAATATAGAAATATCAGGAGAACGGTATGTCACGATTAAACTCATTTCTCACCATTTTTACTGCCACTCTGTTAATACTGTTAAACACAGGCAATGTTTACTCGCAATCATCGACAGTTCCAACTGAGTTGATTCATTACCCTGATTTTGTTTTTTATAATGGCCAGGTTTTGACTGCTGATAGCGATGTAGATTTTACCATTGCCGAGGCTGTGGCTGTACGCGGTAACCAGATATTCAAGGTGGGTAGTAATAATCAGATAAGACCCCTGGCCGGACCTAATACACGTGTGGTCGATCTCAAAGGGCGTTCCCTTACACCTGGCTTTATTTACAATGATGCAGATAATGCTGTGCCTGCAGGAGATATATTGAAAGATAGTCAGTGGGGTGGTGTAACCCATCCTCATCTAGGTGGTGAAAGCATTGATCAAACCCTGGCAACTCTGGCCTATATCGTGGAAAACGAAGGTCAGCCCGATGAACCGATATTTTTCAATCTGCAGGACACCTGGTCCGGTACTGCAATGAAGGTATGGGACAAAGACACACTGGACGAAGTCGCCCCTAACAATCCCGTACTCGTTTCCCTGGAAAGCAGTGAAGCCTTGGTGAATTCCGCGATGCTGGAGTTGGCCTTTTCACAAGGCTTATCCATGGAACATTTTCACCTGCAACGAGACGCAGACGGCGAATTCACAGGCAGGGTCGGTGCCCAGGTGGCGGGTTTTATTGGTCGGGAAGTCCGGCCATGGCCGATTCCACAATGGTTTGATGAGATTGCTATCCCTGGGGCAGTAGAGACACTGGCAGAATATGCTCGTTATGGTATCACCACTGCCACTGGTCACATGAGTGCACCGACCATGACAATATTGAATCGGTTATTTCATGATCAACCCAGGGATCTTGCGGTGCGTGTCTATCCGGGTCTGGATTTTTTGCGGCAAAACCCCAATGGTGAGATGTATCTCAAACGCATGGGAAATCTGGTGGATTTTTCACTGACAGATTCTCGAGGTCCCATGGTTACAATAGTGGGTGCCTCCGTGGGTCCGCATTCCGGGACTCCCGATGGGATGTCCGGGCTACTCTCTATTCATGCCAAGGATAATGTTCTTCCTGGTCTGGGTCAGAATCCGAAAGGTGACAATCGCTGGACAGCCGAGTGGATAACGGGGCTCGGCCAGAATGATCTGAACCCGCAACAAAAGCAGCAGACAGATTATTACAACGTGATGTTGGCCAGACAGCACGGTTGGAATGTAACCGGCATCCACAACATGGGTAGTGAGGGGATACGACTGGCAATGCAGAATATTGTCGAGGCAGAGGCCCAGGAGACAAAATATGTAAAGGAACTATGGCGGCCCCATGGTTTTGATCACAATATTGAATGGGTACCGGAGATCTTCGAATACTACAACGCTCATCCCGAGCTCAAGAACAAGAATCTAATCCGTTTTGCGGTCAGCCTATCTAACGGGGTTAACCAACGATCATCAGAACCTTTAGGGATAGAACGGCTAACCGAGGCGCAGTGGGGCATGGCAGGCCTTGAACGTATGGCACCATTACAAACCATAAAACAAAAAGGTATTCCGTTCCACATCGAAGGCAGTGGACCCAGTTTACCATTACTAAAAATCCAGCAGGCAGTGACACGGCTGGACAATGATGGCCGCGTCATAGCAGCCGATCAGTCAATCGACCGTATCGACGCCTTCCTGGCCCTGACCCGTTGGGCGGCCCGGTTTATCGGTGAGACCAAGATGGGAACTATCCAGGCCGGGATGCTTGCAGATATCGTAGTATTTGATGGTGATATTCTGGATATTCCTATTGAGAGAATGGATGAATTAAAACCTGTAATGACACTTGTTGGTGGTCAGATTGCATTCGAGTCTGCAGATTTATAAAATCCCTATACGGGGGGAGTCGTTAAATGTACTTCAATCGGTTCTTTATATATTGACCTCATACTGGCGCGACCGCCATGGATGGGGGAAGTACTGGAAATGCAGGAGCACTACCAGTGAAAGCGATCCACAGGACGTGGGAAATGTCGCGAGACGCTTATATGGATGTAAGCGGTAGAATCATGCAGGAACCAAGGTCGTAGACAAGACGTCCGGCGCGACCAGTATCTAAATAGAAATATAATTATTTATCCGGGGGCAGGTATGACGAGTAAAAAAATAGTTTGTGTATTTACAATTATTTTATTAATAAAGTCTGGAATTGTTTTCTCTCAATCAAATAATATACCAACAGAACTCATCCATTATCCCGATTATGTTTTTTATAACGGTCAGGTATTGACAGCAGACAGTGATGAGGATTTCACCATTGCCGAAGCGGTGGCAGTTCGAGGCAATGAAATATTCAAGGTCGGGAGTGATGCAGAAATACACCATCTTGCCGGACCCAATACACGTACCATAGATTTACGCGGTCGATCTTTAACACCTGGATTTATCTATAACGACGGCGACAACTCCGTGCCGGCAGGTGATTTAATTAAAGATAGTCAATGGGGCGGTCGTATGAAGCCACATCTAGGTGGCGCGACCATAGACCAGGCATTGGTTACCCTTGCTCATATTGTTCAGAACGAAAACAAGCCCGGTGATCCGGTGTTTTTCAATCTTCAGGATCAGTGGGCGGCGGTTGCTATGAAATCCTGGGGTATTTCCATTCTGGATGAAGTGGCACCCAATAACCCTGTAATGATTTATCTGGACAGTAGCTACGGTCTGATCAATACGGCGATGAGAGAACTGGCCATAGAAAGGGGATTTCCTGCTGATCATTTTCATCTCGATAGGGATGAAAATGGTAATCCCACCGGGGTCTCTGGTGCCCACCTGAATGGATTTGTTGGACGGGAAGTGCGTCCCTGGCCAGACCCTATATGGTTTGACGAGGTGGCAATGCCGGAGGCGGCGAAATCTCTGGCGAACTATGCCCGGCATGGGGTAACCGTCGCCACAGGGCATATGAGTGCGGCCACCATGACGGTATTAAACCGCCTGTTCCATGAACAAAATGATGATTTGGCCGTAAGGGTTTATCCCGGTCTGGATTTTTTGATGCAGAATCCCAATGGTGAGATGTATTTGAAACGCATGGGCAACCTTGTGGATTTTTCCTTGTCGGATGAACGCGGCGAGATGGTGACCATAGTAGGAACGGCTGTGGGACCCCATACGGGATCAGAAGATGCCGCTGCAAGCTTGCTCTCCATCGAACCAAAAAAGACAGTTGTTCCACAAATCAGCGACAATACGAACGGCTATAACCGTTGGACTGCGGAGTGGTTTACAGGCCTCAAGCATGAAGACCTCACCCCTGAACAGCAAAAGCGAACGGATTATCACAATGTTATGTTAGCTCGCCAACACGGCTGGAATGTTACCGGAATTCATAATCGCGGTAGTGAAGGAATTCGTTTAGCTATGCAGAATGTTTATGAAGCCGAGCACCAGGGCAATCTTTATGTGAAGAAATTATATCGACCTCAGGGTTTTGATCACAACATAGACTGGGTGCCAGAGGTTTTTGATTATTACAATGCACATCCCGAACTTAAACAACTTATTCGATTCGGTGTTAATTTGGGAACCGTTATTAATCAGCGCGATGCAGAACCTCTGGGCATTAAAAATGTATTCGAGGCTCAGTATGGTATTGAAGGTCTGGAGCGTATCGCTCCGTTAAGAACGATAATGGAAAACGGTATTCAATTTCATATAGAAGGTACAGAGCCCAGGGACGACAGGCACTTCCCTACTTGGTACATACAAAAAGCAGTGACACGCATTGATGCACAGGGCAGGGTTATCGCCCCGAATGAATCTTTGGATCGCAAAACTGCTTTCTTGCCCTGACCCGTTGGGCGGCACGCTTTATCGATGCAGAAAATGTGATGGGTTCATTATTACCAGGAATGTTGGCAGATCTGGTTATATTTAATGGTAATCTATTGGATGTACCAATAGAAAATATTACAGAGTTAAAACCTGTTTTTACCCTGGTGGGTGGTAGGGTAGCTTATGAATCTGCGGACTTGTAAAAATAGATCCTGAATAAGTATTTACCCTTAGATAGTATGCTTGTTATATTTCGGTCAATTCATTATCTCAATCTACGCGTTACCATTGGTAAACCGCAGAGATGCCATAACTATCGGCACCTACGACAGGTGTAATTGAATAGTTCTTGTTTTTTTCATTTGAATCAAAGACTGCATTCACGGATTCCCAGGCAAGATACCAACCCAATGCCGCCTGTGAGAAGTAATGTGCATTGTCATTTATCCTCGACCATGTCGTTGCTGTAGACACTGCAAGTGCAGAATATTTGAGTAATTTGTTATTTTCATACATTTTAGCAATGGTTAAAAAAGGCACTGCACCGGCAAATGAATGACCGCTGACACCATTACTATCTTTAAATGGGCGCCAATGGGATTTGTGGTTTGTTTCCCCGGGTCTGGATCCACCTGTAGTCCATTGAGTTGCTAATAACGCGGGAGTGCCCGTTATATACGCCCTTAATGAGTAGGTCCCCCAATTACCGATTGCTGAATCTACCTTAATATATTTTATCCCTGCCGTTACCACTGCTATTGGCAGTAAATATTTTCGTTCTCCAAAATTTTTAAATATATCCGAGACATCATTTGAACCGCTACTTCGAATATCGTTTTGGTACCAATCCTGAATTTGGTGGTCGATATTGGAGTTGGCAAATAAGACACCCGCTGCAAAACCAAAACCCATTCGAGTCAGTCGTTCACGTGTAAACAGGCTTTTATAATCATTAAATATCGTTTCTGTTGTTATAAAATTAGAAATTCCAGAATGTTCATCTGCTAAGGCTGACTGATAAGGTTGAATCAAACAGGTGATAATGAATAAGAACCTTATTGATAGTATTTGTTTTAGAGACGTCATCCTGTTTCCTTTGCGTAGTTTGTATATCCGGACTAATGTACACAGGATATAAATGAATAATATTCAGATTATCAATTTATTTCTGTAAATGTTCCAGTAAGAAATCGTTAAAACGCCAGCATCTTTCCTGTAAAAATAATTGTAATAATGTCTATCATTTGTCTTTGCCTATCAAATTCTGCAAAAAATTATTAATGCCGTAAACCTTAAATAAGCAGTGTGTAATTAGAGTAATAACACGATTTATTTTAAATTATTTTAATATTCTTCAAGGGCAAGTTACAAACTAATGTGATTATTTTTGGCTACTTGCTGCCAGTGTTCTCCAGTTATTGTAGATTCCAATGCCCATAATAAAATCAGACTTACATTTTTGTTTGCATGTTTTGTCATTACATAGCATGAAATGGATCCATATTCGCAAATCTGTTGAACGCGGATAATCCCGGCGTTTGCCAGTATCTTCTCTGACTTTTGATCGAGCCCTTTAAGTTCACTGATGTTATTTTGATCAGTCTCCATGTTAATATTTACATGGTCATTCTGTAATTTTTAGTTTGACCAAATAGCACGCCAAATAAACATAAGGCTACCAAAAAATACAACGATTTCCATTACCCATGCATGAATTTTTATTGGGATATGTGCTAATAATCTACGAGCAATAAATCCCCCCGGTGCCATGCAAAATCCAACTAGCATGCCGATCTTGACGAGATCAATATTAAGTTTTGAGTTAGCACCAAAAATTGATATTTTAAATATCGCGAGGATGGTGGAGATAGTTGCATCAGTTGCTATAAGTGCCGCCCCATTTAATCCTGCAGACATTAATATTGATATTAAGATAATACCTGTGCCGGCCATTCCTCCATTAATGAAACCAAAGCCTATACCACTAACTCGTTCTCCCTTTTCAGAAAGGTGATATTTAATGTGTTTCATAAATCGTCTTAGCGGGATACTTAACAATAGAAAGCAGCCCAGGAACAACGCAATCCTTTGACTGGAGAGTAAGGTATAACAATATGCGCCGGCAACACAGCTAGGCAGCCCAAAATACAGCATATTTCGGGTGTGGCGCCATTGTACATCACGTCCAAAGGCCAATGAGCGGCTGCCGGTATTTAATAACATAGTTACCGCCATGACTGGGACTACATTTGCTATTCCTACTAGCGGTGTTAAAAATACTGGCATGACCAGTCCAGCGCCATAACCTGACATTCCACCGAGGACGGAAAGAATAAAAGCAACTGTACAAACCAGGGTCAGTTGCCACAAACTGGTATCAGCGAAAATGAATAGGGTATTCATGGGGAGTTATTTACAAAATGATTCCTGCTTAGTAGTAAAGGAGTAAGCAAAAGACCAAGAACCACAATATCAATAACTACATTCAGATATACACCAACGATTAGTGATAAGAAGATATCATAAAACGACCAACCTATTATTGCGATAAGCATTACATACCAGGCCTTTGTTGATCCGCATTTGTAAGCATATCGGACCAAAAATAAAAACAATACACCCCAACTGGCGATAGTTGGACCGAGGAGAGAAATCATAAATTTAGCCAGCGCAAGCGCTTCGGTAGAATTGGTGTGAAAGGTGTCTAACAACTTATTGTTGTAGTACTCGAATAACCAGGTATCCACCAGGAAAGGTAATATCAATCCCACGATAATGTGTAGGATTGCGAGTACTTCTAAACACAGTTTGGCCTTACTTGTCTCCATAATTGTTATAGATACGTTCTTGGATAAGGTTAAAAAAAATTCCAGCCACATAATGTCAGTCTTGACAGCAGAGAACGATATATTATGGCGGTGCTTAATTTATCGGTGAGCTTTTCGCAGCATTGTTAAAATATTTTTTGTATAAAAATTCAAGAAAAATTAAATTTAAACATGTCAGTATTATTAAAATTATTATATATCTATAAATATACTCAAATTGAACTTCGATCACCTTCATGTTTACGATATAGGCATACAAGGATATTTTTTTAAGCGATTCAATATCCTCGGAATTTTCTATTAATTCAATAACTTCTTCGACATCATATTTTGAAGTGTATTGACCTTCTATGCTGCTAACAATGTGATACATATATAATGCGCCAAGTAGCGGTGCAATCACAATTATTGATGACATAGTTATAAAATATTTCTTATATACCATAAGAGATCTTAACATTATTGCAGTGAGGCTGTTACTTAAAGTCAGTTGTTAGAGTGAGAGGTTAAATCGGCATAAAAATTTTAGCTAGCTTATATATTTATGTTCAACAAAAAAATATTTTGTCATGATAATAATTTGATAGCGTCAACAGTAAACTGCAAGTTATCCCTTTTGGAAACGAACAAGTTATTTTATATTGAACAGGCCAAACACAAATTTATATCCCAGCCGCAGTCTATTTCCTTATTTTTTCCTTGAAGTAAATATACTCACTATCGTTCACTATATATTGAAATTATTGTTGCGTCGCAATAACTATAAGCGACTAGTGTAAGGGCGTCTGGATAACGACGTTAAATGGTTATATGACTATATAACCCGAGTACAACCTATTTCAATCAATTTAGGTTAATTGGATATTTCTAATGCCATGCTTGGGTTATTTAAAATTGTCTGGCTCGTAATAATAAATGATCTGTATACTTACTTTAGATATAATGGTTTATAAATAGAATAATAAAAATACATAATGCGAATATTAGATTTTGACATTATGTATATGGAGTAGCTGATAACTAAATGTAGTTCTTGCATGATCAAATTAAAAAAGATTCAGTGAAGCGAAATCTTCTTGTTGTAGTGTTGTCGGCAAGAGTATCGTATTAATCAATCAAATGGAGATATTAAATAATGCCTTCCAATAATTTTGATTTTGCCATGGCTATAGGTGGTGCAGCCGGTCAGGGAATAGCAACTCCCGGGAATATTCTAGCGCGTATTTTTACACGACGCGGTCTTCATTTTAATGCCTACAACGCCTATCAATCTATTGTCAGAGGTGGGCATATCTTTCTCACTACCCGAATTAGCGATGGGAATATATATTCTCATGGTGACAAGCTGGATATGCTGGTTTGCTTGAATCAGGACACCATGGACAGACACCTTGGACTAATGGGAGAAGGGAGTATTGTAATATTCAATTCTGATTCCATTAAACCGGGTGAGGCGGCAACAGGCGTTCAATTATGCCCAGTCCCGGTGAAGGATTTTTCCGGCGGTAGTCGCAATAAATTAATACAAAATACAATTTCTCTGGGCGTAATCCTCTCTCTGTTAAAGATGGATTTTGAATTACTGGAACAGGCTCTTACCCTTCAACTAATTAAAAAGGGGCAAGAGGTTGTTGATGAGAATGTCAATGCTGCCAGGGCTGCTTATGAGTATGCAAATGAAAACTTTCAAGCGCACTCTGAATCAGTTCCCGATGGACTAAAGCCCAAGGCCTTATGGAGTGGAAATGATGCGCTAGCCATGGGGGGTGCCGCCGCCGGTGTTAAGTTTTATTGTGCTTACCCTATGAGCCCTTCCACAGGCGTACTTCATTGGTTCGCAAAAAATGCACGGGATTTGGATATTATGGTTCGTCAGGCTGAAGATGAAATTGCCGTTGCAAATATGGTCATCGGTGCAGCACATACTGGTGCAAGGGCAATGTGTGCAACCTCAGGCGGTGGGTTTGCACTAATGACAGAAGCCATTGGCGCAGCATCTATTATGGAGATCCCTTGCGTATTCATCAATGTGATGCGGGCAGGTCCTTCCACGGGAGTTCCCACCAAGACTGAGCAAGGCGATCTGTGGCAGGCCTTGGGTGCCAGTCAGGGAGATTTTGAAAGATTTATTGTTGCACCAGTGGACGCGCTTGATGCCTACAATACTATCCCTGAGATATTCAATCTTTGCGACGTCCATCAATGCCCCGGAATAGTATTAACTGACCTGCTGATATCTGAGGGCACATTTAGTGCTGATCCCGATGCTATTAATTTTCAGCCAGAAATTGATCGAGGTGAGCAAGTAACCGAACCTGCTGATGACAGTAGTTATCTTCGTTATAAACGTACGGAAAGTGGAATATCTCCGCGTGCCGTGCCTGGTCTTCAAGGTCATGTCCACGTCGTTGCAACAGATGAACATGACGAAAATGGTGTGTTGATCAGTGATGAGTATACTAATCCGCACACCAGACGCCTTATGGTTGAAAAGCGCGCTCGAAAAATTGCAAACGTAGTGGATAAAATCGCAGCACCACAGTTGGAAGGAGCCGAGAATGCAGACGTTACCCTTATAGGATGGGGTTCTACCGCTGGTGTAATTAAAGAAGCTATTACGCAGTTGGCAGAGCAGGGAATAATTGCAAACCAATTAGCGATAAAATGGATAGTCCCATTTCACGTTCAGGCAGTGACTGATATTGTTAATAATGCCAAACATACCATCATGATAGAAAATAATTACACAGGTCAATTCTTTCGATTTTTTCGCGGAGAGACAGGTCTGAATGTGAATGGACATATCCGTAAATACGATGGTGAACCATTTATGCCCCATCATATAGTTGAAGGTGTTAAAGAACAGCTTACTGAAAAAACTAATCACTTTGTTCCTACCCAGGAAATTATGGTTTAAACGAGGAAATAGAATATGACAATGCCAATAAACAAAGAATTGATTATCACACCCGAGAAGGTCAATGATTACAAAGGCAAAGTTGACCCTGACTGGTGTCCTGGCTGCGGTGATTTTGGTGTCTTAAATAGCTTGCGTAGGGCTTGCCTGGATCTGGAATTGAAACCCCATGAATCACTCACCGTCAGTGGCATAGGCTGTTCATCTAATTTTCCCGGTTTTTTTAATTCATATGGTATGCATACCCTGCATGGAAGATCACTTGCTGTTGCCACGGGCGCAAAAATGGGAAACCACAAGTTGAATGTATTCGTTACTGGCGGTGATGGTGACGGGTTTGGTATAGGTGGAAACCACTTTACCCATACCGCGAGACGTAATGTAGATTTAACCTATATTGTCATGGACAACCAGATATACGGATTAACCACAGGTCAGACGTCACCTACCAGCAGAGTTGATATGAAGACCAAGAGTACACCCTTTGGCAGTGTAGAGTACCCATTCAATCCAATACCCTCAGCAATAATGAACGGTGCGACCTTTGTGGCCCGTGGATTTAGTTCGGATACAAAACACTTAACAGATCTTATGAAACAAGCGATTGCACACAAGGGATTTTCATTTATCAGTGTATTCAGTCCCTGTGTCACCTTTAACCACGATAATGACGTCCCATTCTTCAGGAAACGCATACGTAAACTGGAAGATGATAACCATGACACCAGCGATTGGAAAACCGCCATAGAAAAAGCCATGTTGTGGGACGATACGATTTACACGGGATTGTTTTTCCATAATAAAGAGAAAACAGACCTTGGTCATCTTGAACCTGTGCTAAATGACGATGTCCCAATTTGTCAAAAGCCAACTGCATTATCCAAAGAACAAGGGAAGAACATACTCAAACGGATGATGTAAACAGCAGCCTTCTCTAAGGTTGCTGATTTAGAGTCCAGTCATAACGTATAAATCGAACTTTATAATCTTCTGGCACCTTTTGCTTTACATATTTATTGACATAAGCAAGTAGATCCTGTGATTTGCCGGAGGTGACAAAGTCTTTCGTATAAAATTTCAGGATTTCTGATACCCAGAGTATTTTTTTGTCGTGATCAAGCCGAAGATGTTTATCTTTTGAAAAAAATTCCCACGTTGCTTCATCCAGTTCTTTGTCTAGATCCTCAGTTGTAAATGGCTCTTGCGGCAAACGAGGGCAATCTTTAACCATACAATTCAATGCAAAATGTACCCGTGCATCACCTATTGGTCGAATGACTTTATTTTCGTAGTCATACAATGAAGTGGATTTTCCACCGACATTAATTTTGTGAAATTTAAAAAATCCCGCACGTTTAAAAAAACTATTAAAGCCAGTTGTAATATCTTTTTCCAGCACACTGTGCATGGCCAAAGCATTATAAGTATTTATATGATAAGCCAGTATATCTGCCTGAGCAGGAAACATTTCTGGATCGGTATCAGGACTGGTTTCGGCTATGAATGCTACATATTGATCTAATGCGGAGCGATTACTTTTTAAGGCCATAAAATCTGTCCTACCTTCATTGTCTACATAATTACTCAGTACAACTTCCCAATTAAGTTGTATATCTTCGTACGGCGTAGCCATAGCAACTGAATTCATAATCAATATCAACCCTATTACGCTAAATATATGTGAAATTTTCATATTGAACATATCTTTTCTATAGTTCATCTTTAATTCGGCAACGGTTGAAATTTAATTACAGATCCATCCTGTTTGGTAAAGGTGATAGGTTTGAGGATGTATTCATCCCGTTTAGCATTATGTGCACACATAGATACTGGGCCTTCGGTGGTTATTACCATGAAGGAACATGTATCTATCCGCTCTTGTTCCAGGTTTTTTGCATCCATAAAATCATGGATAAATATTGAAAATTTTTTGACCCTTCCTTTTGATTTCATTAGATCAATTCGGAGAGTCCAAAGTAATGTCGCAATATATTTAATACCTCTATAGCACCATATTGGTTTTTGCAGTAATATTTTTGCATAACCAAAACAAATCTCATGAATTGTATTGTGTCTATTTTCCCGTACATATTTAAAATCATGCAGAAAATCTTCAATTAATTTTTTATCCTCACTAACAGGATATATTCCCGACCCGGCAACTAACAATGGCATATAAGAATGACACTTTCTGTGACCAACCTGGAGCAAACCCCAGGGCAGAGTTTTACTAGCAGCTAATTCAATTTTTTTGCGTACATTTTCTTGTGATACCAGATTTTCTCTTTTTCCCCAGGTGCCTCGACCTGTCTCTGCTTGTAACTGAAATGAACTAAACCCAACGACATCAGTTTGACTTGCAAAAAAGTTGACCAGCATAGGGATGTCTTTAATATTTCCTTCATATATGGTTGTGTTGAAAATAACCATTAGACCAAGGTCTCTTGCACGTTCAATATATTCTAGCCGCAGTATGGTTAAACTTTCTTCCGTTTTAAAACCACTACGTCCCTGTGAGGTATCAACATGAAATGCAACATCGCAAAGACCTACGTCTGTAAGCTGTTTAAGAAGTTTTCTGGAAGCCGCTATTCCGTTTGTAAAAAGAGCGGTGTACAGACCAATTGCATGAGCATACTCTACAATAGCAATCAACTCTGAATGTTTTCGTAACGTTGGATCTCCACCTGTAATTTGTACATGTGTACCTACCCCATAATGCTGTAATATTTCGTTTAGTCGTTGATAAATTGCCTCAATAGGAATGTCTTTAACAGATTCGGAATGTTCTGATAAATAACAAAGGGCACAGTCAAGATTACACCGTTGGGTAATTTCAACAGCAACGCAGCCTATAGTTTGTTTACGTCCTAGAATTTGGTTAGGTGTAAATACATCGCTCATTCTAATACGTGTTTGTTCCAGAAGCAGGTCTCTTTCAGAAAATTCTCTATTCTTTATATTCTTTAGCAATTTTTTTATCCTGGCATTACCATATCGATAAATTCGCAATTTTAATCAGATAGTTACAATATTGTTTCATGATAAAAAATATTTAATCTATATAACAAATATTATTCTGTTTTGTAATGCAACGTCATTTGCTTATGCAGAAAGCGCCTGGAATTCTATTTATCAAGTGGTGTTTGAAGAACCTTATACGACTTGGCTCAATATATAATAGAACAGACTAGAT
>JBNMOP010000037.1:0-23723 GCA_051275005.1 Gammaproteobacteria bacterium
AGCGCGACGGGCTTGGAGTTAATCGTGGCGGTGGGTGGTGCGACATTGACGAACAGTAATGCCATCACGACGTTGGCAGCAGCTATTACCGGCGCGTTTAGTTTTACGGAGACGGATGGTTTTGTGACAGATACGGTATTGGCCACCAGTGATGTGACAGCAAGCACAACTATTACATTTAACTCCGGCGGAGGGGTGACGCAGGCTGGGGCAAATGGCGAGTTGTTTGGCACGGGTCTGGAGTTATTAGGGGCGGGGCCGTACACGTTGACCCAGGCCGGGAATGATGTAAATACAATCGCAATAAATACGACTGGTGCGGTAACGTATCGAGACACAGACGACTTAACTGCGGGTACGGTCAACACCGTGGGTATCACCACCAGCAACGACAATGTGAGCTTGCAGACAGGTGCTGCCCTGATAATTGATGACAACGTAAATACCGGCACTGGAAATTTAACACTTAATTCAGCAACATCTATTACGCAGAATGTGACAGATACCGTAGTTGCTGGCAATTTAGATTATGATGCCGCCACTACAATCGGGATCAATGCATCATCTAATGTTTCAGGTACAGTAAATATTGATTCAACGGGTGTAACGACCATCTCTGCGGCAGGTGACATTACAGCCGGGGGTGCTGTGAGCTTCGGTGCGACAAATACGGGTACGCTAACAACAGCAGGCGATATTGAAACCACGAATGATAATGTGACCTTTACACGTGCAGTAACCCTTTCTGGCCCTGTGGACATAGATACGAACACCGGTGCGGGCAATATCTTATTTAGCCAAGCAGTAGTCACAGGCGGAAATAACCTGGCATTAGATGCAGGTGCTGGCGGTAATATCACCTTGGCAGGAGCCTTGACAGGTGGTGGCGCAGTGACAGTACGAGATGGCGCCGCGGAAAGCTTCCAGGCATTGACGGTTACCTCGTTGAATATTCTGGATGCTAACAGTGTGACCTTTAACCAAAATGTCACAGCTATAACCTCGATAGATGTGGATGCGCAGGGCGGTTCCATTAATCAGACGGCCACCAGTGCCGTTGTTGCGGGTACCAGTCTGGATTATGATGCCCTCACAACAATTACCATTAGTGATTCAATTAATACTGGTGCAACGGCAAATATTGATTCAACGGGTATAACCACTATTGCCGCTTTAGGTGATATAACTGCCGGTGGCGCTGTAACCTTTGGCGCTGCGAAGACAGGTACGTTAACCACAGCAGGGGATATTGATACGACGGATGATGATATTACCTTTAATAGGGCTGTAACATTAGGTGGAAATGTTGATATCGATACAGTAGGCACAGCAAATGGAAACATTACATTTGTTTCAACTATTGCTACTGCAGGGAATAACCTTAATTTAGATGCAGGTCCAGAGGGTGATATAACACTACAGGATGCATTAAGCGGCGGAGGTATATTGACTGTTAGGGACGGCGATGAACAGTCCTATCAAGCCTTGACTGTGGGTACATTAGATATTCAGGATGCAACTACCTTTGTAAATTTTAATGGCAATATTGCTGCAACTTCCACGATAGATGTAAACGCGCAAAGCGGATCCATTACACAGACTGCCGCGAGTGCCGTAACCAGCGGTACAAACCTCGATTATGATGCGGGGACAACGATCTCAATTAATAATGCAATCAATGTCACAGGTATAGTGGATATTGACTCTACAGGAACGACCGCGATAGCGGCTGCGGGTGATATTGTTGCTGGCGGTGCAGTAAGCTTCGGTGCGGCAAAGACAGGTACGCTAACAACAGCAGGCGATATTGATACCACGAATGATAATGTGACATTTACACGAGCAGTAACCTTTTCTGGGCCTGTGGACATAGATACGAACACGGGTGCTGGGGATATCTTATTTAGCCAAACAGTAGTCACAGGTGGTAATAACCTGGCATTGGATGCAGGTGCAGGCGGTAACATCACCTTAGTGGGAGCATTGACGGGTCGAGGTGACATGACAGTAAGAGATGGTGATATTCAGAATTACCAATCCTTGCAATTGAACTCCCTTAATATACAAGATGCGACTACTAGTGTGGCCTTTAATAATGGTGGCGATATAAATACTACGCTTACAGTAAACAGTGGTGGAACAATTGATGGTGGTGCCGGCACTATTGATGTGCCAACAATAAATCTGGATGCAGTAAGTGGAATTGGCGCTATAACTCCCATTGACTTTGCTTCATTAACAGCAATTAATGCCGATAGCACAAATGGGGATATCGACATTAATAACGCTGCGACTTCTGCTGCGACAATTAATTCCATGACGACGGGGACCGGGGACATCTTCTATGATCAAACCGGTAATCAAAACCTGACATTGACTTCTGTCACGACGACAAATGGTGATATAACGATTACTAATTCTGTTGGAACAAATGCTGATATTTTTATAGCAAACAATGGAATTGTTGCAAATGGTGATGTCACATTGAATGCTGGCGGTGTTGTTGATGATTTAGAGGACGATAACGATTTAATTACAAATATTTTTGGCACTACACTGAATATAACTGCAGGGGAAAATATTGGTAACCCTGGTCACCTGGATACAAATGTATCTTTTCTAAATTTGGTTGCTAGCGGCAATATTAGAATAAATAATGATGGTACTGTCGAAATTGTAGGGTTAAATGCCGGCGGGTTCCTGGAATTATTTAATGCAGGTAATGTTACTCAAAGTGGCGCAATTCTTGTAAGCGGAACTACTTCGTTAGACGCAAATAACGGGAACGATATTACCTTCACAAACGCTGGAAATAATTTTGGTGGTCGCGTCACTGTTGTTAATGGAAATAATGTATCATTGGTTGATGCGAATACGTTGAATCTACGAACCGTTGATGTCAGAGGTAACTTTACAACGGTGGCGACAATTACAGATCTTATTGACAATATAACTGCTGGTGGTGATATAAACTTTGGTGGTAATGGCACATTAAGAATAAGTAACGATACTATTTTATTATCAAATTCAAATACAATAAATTTATCCGGGACCAATGTAACCTCTTTAAATGATGCCGCCTTACAAATTAGTACACCATTGCTGGCTAATTTAATTATCGCCAACAGTTCTGCCGCAAATCAAATTGATGGTAGTGTATTTTCCGGCTTTACCGGCCATCTAATAATTGGCGGTACTATAGAGCCATCTACTCGACCCGCTTTAGCTGTAGGAACTGAATTATTAATCGTTACGACAGACTTGTTAACAATAGCAAGTGGTGCAAATTTAATAAGTAGTTCAGACATTACCCTGCTGGCAAGTAATATAACGTTGGAAATAAATTCATTAATTAGTGCTGGTGGTGTTGGGGGTAACGGGGCGCAGTTTGCTGGTGACAATGATCAGGTGTCTCTTGTTGCTGTAGGTCCTGCGAATGGCGGTGTTTCAGGAACTGGTAATATCACTGGCGTTTCATTCCCCGGAACAATTGAAGGTGCTGCAATTTTATTAGTTGCGGCAGATGATATTATAAATGCCAATAATCTTGTTATAGATGCGGGTGGTGGAAATTTACAAACCGTTGTTGGTTCCGGCAATACGCCAACTTTCGGTATTCTTAATGCCACACCAATTGATGCTTCGGATGCAACTAACTCCTTCCTGAATAGTTTGTCTGTGGGTACAGGCCTGAACTTAAATAATCTGACCTTTGTACAAGCGCAGACTCTGATCCTCGGCAATCTAATTGGTCTGGAGCAAATAGCCTTTATAGACGTCGGATTATTTGAAGAAGATCTGACATTATTTGGAACGATAGGACAGGGCATTGCTTTGTCCCTTGCCCAGTGCGAAGAGATCGAGGGTTGTGCCCCCGATGTGACAGAATCTGAACTGGATGAATTGATTGTACAGTTAGAAGGTAGAATAACTGAGCTTGAACGACGTCTTGCTGAAGGGGCAGGGGATGATCAGGAGCAGATCGAAAGGTTGTTGGAAGGTTACCAAGATGAGCTTGCCAACTTTAATAATTACAGAGATGAGTTAGCGGAATTTTATTCTACAGAAGATGATTTTGATGATGGTTTTGGTGATGAGTTCGGCGAAGACTTTTCTACTCTGGAAGTAAGACGGTTAAATACGATACTAGAGACAGTTCAAGGTAGAATTGAATGGCTAGAAAATCTTAAATCAGATGCTGATGTCAGGGCTGGCATTAGCGAGTCGACCGGGATAGTTCTAACTATAGAGGCCATTGATGAGATAATTCGTGCAACTCAGCAACAGATAAGGTTTATTGAGAGACAGATCCAACAGTTGCTGAATGGAACGCAGGCTGCTTTAGATTCACCCTTTGTCGCCCAGAGGGGAGATATTACTATGTCCAGATTTCCGGTGTATGGCAATGAATTATATTCATATAAAGATATGATGAAAGGGTCTGGATTGTCATGGTATTAATAATGAATAAATTTCAAAAATGGTTAAAAACTAACTGTGCGGTATGTGCAATGGCAGTATGTTTGCTTTTATTTTCTCTGGATGGTGTGACGCAGATATTAAATGATGACTATGCCGCAGGCGCAGATGCATTAATTCTGAAAAATGAAATAAGTATATTTTCATCAATTCAGGAAGGGGTAAAATTATCTGTAGCAGAATGTGAAATATTTGATTCATGTAATGCGAGCGTGAACCGTGACGAATTAAACCAATTAATAACGACAATAGATGGTCGTATAAATTCACTCAGTGTGCGTTATTCCGATTCAGGTGAGACTGCTCTAGAAGAAGTCTTAATTGGCTATGTCGATATACGCGATTCATATAATGTGATACTTGAAAGAATAGAATCTTTACCACAGTTTATTCATGAGGAAATAGAAGAAGATTTTGGAGGGGATGACTTCTTTGGATTTGGTGCGACAACTTACAACGCCGTATCTGATGAAATTCAACAAATGTTTGAAGATGTCGATGAAGAAATTATTGATGATGATATAATTATCGAAGATGAGAGTTCGTTGGAAATAGAATAAATAAATAACAAGGATAAAAAATGACTACAGCATTACCATTGTTTTATAAAAAAGTAATTCCTTTGAATAAGGAGCTGCATAAAAAACTTCACATTGAGCCATTGGAAGGGTTTGCTTTTGCCGCTGAGACAAATAGCTTATATATCGCTGCAATTGAATTTATAAAATCGACATCTGAATACGTCATTGTATTTGGAAAAGACGCTGAAGAGAATATCTATCCGGTCGTCCTGCTTGGCTTAAAGGCAGATGAAAACTTATACATAGTTGAAAAAAATAAGTGGGCCGCAAGCTATATACCTGCTTACGCAAGACGCTATCCCTTCATACTCGCAGCACCTGAGGGAAGTGAGGGTAACTTTACTGTATGTATAGACGAAGAATTTCCTGGGTTTAATAGCGATAAAAATGGTCAGGCATTGTTTGACAAAAAAGGTGAAGAATCAGACATTTTAAAGCAGGCCGTTGAATTTTTGCAGGACTATCAAAAGAATGTCCTTATTACTACTGCGTTTTGTAATAATCTAAAAAAATTGGATCTATTAGAACCCATGCAGGCAAATGTTGAAATGAAGACCGGAGATAAGTTTGCCATAGGCGGATTCATGTGCGTAAACCGTGATAAATTAAAGGCATTGCCGAATGAAAAGCTGGCTGAATTGGTTAAGTCGGATCAAATGGAACTAATCTGTGCACATTTATTGTCATTAAATAATGTTAATAAATTGATGCAAAAAGTAACGTAATATTCCTGTCGATTAAACCACCTGAAAGCGGGTGGTTTAATCGACAGCACCTTCCAAATTTATATTTGGTATTTGATTTTGTAGTTCCCATAGTCGTTGATAAATACCATTTTTACTCAATAATTCCTGATGTGAGCCCATCTCAACAACCTTGCCGTGACGAAGTACAATTATTGTATCTGCATCTATAATCGTTGATAAACGATGTGCTATGACAATAGATGTACGGTCGGATGATATATCTCGTATGGATTGTACAATTGTTTGTTCTGCTGAAGAGTCTAATGAAGATGTAGCCTCATCAAATACCATGATGGAGGGATTTTTTAGTAACATTCTAGCTATTGCTATACGTTGTTTTTCTCCACCTGAAACTTTTAATCCTCTTTCGCCAACTAATGTTTTATAGCCATTTGGCAGTGAGTTTATAAAATCAGTAAGGTGTGACATCTCAGCAACTTTTATTATGTCATCCTCAGATGCGCCCGGATTGCCGTAGGCTATATTGTAATAAATAGTATTGTTAAAAAGCACAGTGTCCTGTGGAACTATTCCAATGATTTGTCTTAGACTTTCCTGAGAAATGTCTCGAATGTCCAGGTTATCTATGGTGATAGAACCATCATTTACGTCATAAAAACGAAATAACAAGCGGGCGATAGTTGATTTGCCTGAACCGCTAGGCCCGACGATTGCAATTTTTTGTCCTGATGGCACAGTAAATGAAATATCAGATAATATATTTCTATCACTATTGTATGAAAAATTAACACGATTAAATTCAATTGTGCCATTTTCAAGTTTTAATTTAGATACGTTTGGTTTGTCATTTATAGTGGGTTTGGTATTCATCAGAGAAAACAAATGCTCTACATCAGCCAGGGCTCGTTTTATCTCGCGGTATACAAAACCCAGGAAATTCAGGGGTAGAAAAAGTTGTAGCATGTATGCATTGACCAGCACCAGATCACCCAGGGTCATGTCTCCCTGAACAACATTCTGGGCCGCTAGTATCATAATCAAAGTGATAGAGATTGATATAACCAGCGCCTGCCCGGAATTTAATGCGACCAGGGACAAGCGGTTCTTCATTCTGGCATTTTCTAATAACCCAAGATTTTTATCGTATTCTGTTGCCTCGTATTTTTCGTTAGTAAAGTACTTTACAGTTTCAAAGTTTAATAGACTGTCCAGTGCAAAGGTATTGGTGCGATTGTCCATTTCGTTTACTTCTTTGACAAAATTGGTGCGCCAATCTGTTACAAAGATTGAATATGTAATATAAGTAATTACGGAAACCAGGATTATAATTGCGAAAGACCAGCCATAATTAAATAATAATATTAACGTAACTAATAGTATTTCAAGTAGTGTCGGAAGAATATTAAATAACAAGAATCGCATTAAAAAACTGATCCCATTTGTTCCTCTCTCAATGTCTCTTGATAGCCCGCCGGTTTTTCTGGAGAGATGAAACGCAATATCCAATGAATGTATATGTTGAAATACATTTAATCCAATACGTCGCATTGCATGCTCTGTTACTCGGCCAAAAATAGTATCTCGTATCTCTCCGAGTATGATTGAACTAAATCTGAGGATGCCATAAAAAATAAGAAAGGTAATTGGTAGAATAATAATTTGAGTATTAGTTGTGTCTAGCGAATCTACTATATATTTCATTACGAAAGGTATCGTAATATTGGCTAACTTTGAAAAGATAAGACACGTCATCGCCAAAATTACACGCGTGCGAAATTCCATAAAATAAGGTATTAGGCTGTTTAATACACCCCAATTACCTGACCAGGTATTTGATGAATAATTTCTTGAACCACGCATAATGATTAACCAAGGTTATAAGTATGATGACTAGTTAGTCTTATCAGAGAATAGAACAATAACAGAAATACTTGTATCTTATTGATAATATGACGAAATATATTATTCGTATCGGAGGGCTTCAATTGGATCAAGTATTGCAGCACGACGTGCTGGCCAAATTCCAAAGATTAAACCTACTGATGCGCTAAAGAAAAAAGCCACCATGATAGAGAGTCCAGAGACGTAGGTTTGCCAACCCGCTAATTCATTTAACATAGAGGATGCTAAGTAACCTAATCCAACTCCTGCAATACCTCCCAGGACACATAGTGCTACGGATTCAACAAGAAACTGTAGCAATATATTCGTTCTGGTTGCACCCAGTGCAATTCGTATACCTATTTCCTTGGTTCGTTCTGTAACAGAAACAAGCATAATGTTCATAATGCCTATACCACCAACTATCAAACTTACACTGGCGATACTGGCAAGTAAAAATGTGAATATTTTTGTGGCTTCCTGTGCAGTATTTAAAAATATTCTGCTATCAGTAATATTAAAGTCATTATCTTTGCCCGGCAGAATCTTATGTTCGCGCCTTAGTATCCGCTCTATTTCAACGATAGCTTTTTCTACGCTGACGTTGTCGTCGATTTGAACATCGATATCTTCAAGTAAATCTGTGCCATATACCCTGTATTGGGATGTTTGTAGTGGTATCCAGATCCCACCATCAGGATTTCGGTATCCTACAGTTCCCTTTTCTTTCATGATCCCTATAACCTCAAACGGAAAATTACGAATTGAGATAGTGCTGCCTAAAATTTCATCTGCGGTCGTCTCAAGTTCCTCTGGAACATCTGCACCCAAAACGGCGACTCTTCTTTTCGCAGCATTGTCAGATGCGGTAAACATTCTGCCACGATCTACTTCAAATCCTTTCACTGTAATAAAATCGGGGGTAGTCCCGGTTACAGTCACGTTTTGATTGCGGTTCTTATATTTAATCTGTTCGCGGCCATCAATTTCAGGCACAACGGCGAGGATGTATTTTGAATCACGTTTTAACATTTCTGCATCATTTACCGTCAGTGTCATCTGGTTTCTTGAGATGCCGCCTCTATATGAACGACTGGAAGATATATTTAAAATTTTAGCTCCCAGGGCTTCTATTTGATCATTTATGGCGCGTTGAGCTCCAGAACCAACGGCCACCATGGTAATGACTGCAGCCACACCGATTATTATGCCTAGCATGGTAAGCATGGAGCGAAAAAAATTAGCGATTATTGATTGGAATGCAACGCGGATAATTTCAATGAGATACATTAGCTTATATTATTCGTGGGTAGATAAAGCTCAATTGCCCATCCCGGGTAAACTCATTCGGCTATTTAACCGTTCTTGCATTCTTTCTTGACGTTCTATTAGCCCAGAACTTGGCAATAATAAAATATCTTCATTTTCCTTTAAGCCGTCAACAATTTCACTGTATTCAAGATCGGTAATGCCTGTTTTTACTTTTCGAGGTGTTAAGATTTCATTCTGTACAACCAACACCCAGTATTCACCACCATATTGATAGTCAATATTATTTGTTTGCTGGCGCCCTCGGTTACCATTACTTCTGGATTGAATCACTTTTTGCATTACTTCTTTTTCTTCGGCTGTCGGTGTTTGATTATTCCTTCTTTTTTCCATTGCACTACGTACTACATTTGCATCAACACCAGGAGGAAGGGTTATCTCTCGTCCACCCATCCTGATTATTTCGGGGCTTTCTTCAGATGACGTTGTGGTAGAGGCAGTGCTGTTTTCCGTGTCACCTGAAATTTTACTTCTCAGCTCTGTGTCTGAGATACCTAGAACATTAGCAGTCGTTGCGATATCCCTTTCACTGCGCAATGCAATGGTAGGGACAGATAAAACATTATCAGCGTGGGCGATATTGATTTTAACTTCCGCATTCATGCCGGGCTTTAATAGACCATTTTCATTAGATAAACGTATTATTACAGGGAATCTTGTTACATTTTGTTCAACAGTGGCCTGAGGTTCAATTTTCAGGACGACGCCTTGAAAGGGTTGATTAGGAAATGCAGCAACGGTAACAGTGACGGGTATACCAGATTTTATTTTGCCTATATCGGTTTCATCTACTTGTGTCCTGACCAATACTGAACTGAGATCAGCCATTTTCAACAGTATAGTGCCACCTCCAACATCCTGAGTTGGTGATGAAATTACCTGTCCACGTTCTACATTTTTTTCAATTATAATACCGGAAATTGGGGCTTTAATATCTGTATCTTCCATGGCTATACGTGAATTTTCAAGGCCGACTTGTCTACTGATTACCTGGGCCTTGGCATTTGCAAGTTCCAGTTCAGTTGTTTCATATTCAGTATCAGTAACAATTCCTTTTTCAAGAAGGCTTCTTGTCCTGTCTATTTGGGTCTGCGCAATCTTTCTACGGGCTATGGCCGCTTCGAGATCAGCACTGGTTTGATCAACACTATTACGGGGTGTGCGTTTATCAATCTGTACGAGTAATGTTCCTTCTTCTACTCTGTCACCTGTCTCAGCATTAAGCACCAGAATTTCCCCAGATGCCTTGGATTTTACTTCAACAGTGGTTTCCGGTTCTACTATGCCAGCTGCTTCAACTGATATATCAATACTTCGATAGCTTACTGACTCAGTTTCATACAGTTCTGTCTCAATCTCTTCCTGTTTTTCGCAGCCGAAAAGTACAAAAAATACTAGAGTGATGAGTAGTTTATTGTGACTAACCATATTCATATCAATTCCTGATTAATTTATATAATCGCTTTTAATCTTTCCATCTACCAGTTGTATTGTTCGATTAGCATGATGAGCAATTTCTGACTCATGGGTGACAAGAATGATAGTGTGGCCTGATTGATGTAACTCATCCAATAATTTCATGATGTCATTTCCCGTTCTGGAATCAAGATTACCTGTTGGTTCATCTGCTAAAATAATACTTGGTCTGGTAACCAGCGCCCTGGCGATTGCAACGCGTTGCCGTTGTCCACCGGACATTTCATTAGGACGATGTGTCATTCTATCTTGTAAACCGACTTGTTCGAGGGCATTGGCAGCTTGAGACATTCGATCTTTTCTGTTTAATCCTCGGTATATCAATGGCAGTTCAACATTATGTAACGCATCCATACGCGGTAGTAGATTAAATGTCTGGAATATAAATCCAATTTCATGATTTCGTGTCTTTGCCAACTCACGATTACTCATCTCAGATACCTTTTTTCCATTCAACAAATAGGTGCCGGCTGTAGGGCTGTCCAGACAGCCAATTAAATTCATTAACGTTGATTTTCCTGATCCCGATGTCCCCATAATGGCAACATATTCATTTTTATGAATTGTGATATTGAACTGACGTAGGGCATGAATCTCTTCTCCGCCCATATGGTATGTGCGTTGTAGATCTTTAGTAATGATTATGCCTTCACTCATCTGATTGACTATATATAACTTTTACGTATTTAAGCTATTTATTATGCCCAAATTATCTCCTAATAATGTGAAATAATATGACATTACTGTATATGTATAAAAACTACCGGTATATATTGGCATGCATGATTATCAGGTTCTTACTTAATGAAAAAGTTTCGTTAAGATAGCTGTTATCAATATATTTTCACATTTAATACTATAGAATCTTTAAAGAAACGGAGGTTATGGTAATCACCCCCCCCCGTTCAACCATGCTAGAAGTGCTTAGAGATTTTTTAAATTAACATTTGCAGACATTACTTAGATGAAAGATAGCGTAAAGAAAACAAACCTCAATGATATTGGTGCCTTAATTAAAGGTCGCAGAACGATTAATTTTTATCAGCATAAGTCAGTCTCAATATCTGAATTAACGAAGGCAATTGAAATTGCCCGATGGGCTCCAAATCACAAAAAAACCGAACCTTGGCATTTTTATCTATTAGGTAAAAAGATACGGAATAAGGTTATTGAGTTAATCACAGATATGAAATCTGACGGCAAAGGTGACTCGATACGCGAGTCGACTAAAAAAAGACTAGATGATATCCCCGGTTGGTTTGTATTAACGTCAGATCTCTCAAATAATCCGATAGAACAGCAGGAAAATTATGCAGCATGCTGTTGTGCTGCTCAAAATATGATGCTTGTGTTGTGGCGTAAAAATATAGGTGTTAAATGGACAACCGGTGATGTAACGCGTGATCAGCGATTTTATACACTGTTAAAAATCAATCAGGACGCACGACGTATCGTGGGGCTATTTTGGTATGGTTACCCATCCATGGTACCCAAACAAAAAAGAAAACCCGTGCTAGAGATCACTACTAAATTGGCATGAACTATTTTTATTCTATAAATTAACAAATATAAACAAATGCTTATACTGTATTTCTCGAAAATACGTTACATGTAATATTCACTTTCCCCTCTCATTTTATTCACTCCAATGGGATTAGGTTGCTTAACGCATTTAATAAGTAGTTTACGCCATAATTTCTACACTTTTTTTTCACATTATATAGCGTAAACTTCAGCCAATTTTATCCTTCTTGAGTATATGGCAGAGAAATGAAAGTCTTAATTATATCCGTCTTCTTGCTATTTTCTGCAGGAACATGGTTCTACATGAATCAAACTACCGATGCTGAAAAGAGTCAAGTTGTCAGTGGGTCATCAACTAAGCCTAAATTTAGATCTGTAATTCCTGAGACTGTCACTGTAGAGACAATCAAATACAGGGAAATCATTGATTCCATTGAATCAATTGGTACTACCCTTGCCAACGAATCTGTATCAATTACATCAAAAATCACAGATACAGTGAGTCAGGTACATTTTGAAGATGGTGATCACGTAAAGTCGGGACAGATTTTGTTGGAGATGACAAATAGCGAGGAATCGGCTTTGCTTGCTGAGGCACAGGCCAATCTTGATGACGCGAGAAGGCAATTGAATCGGCAATCAGATTTGGATATCAAAGGTCTTACAGCAAAATCGACTATAGATGAAGCCAAAGCACGGGAAGAGGCTGCCCAGGCACGATTTAATGCCATTACTGCAAGAATGAATGACAGATTGATACGAGCACCGTTTAGTGGAATATTGGGATTCAGGGAGGTAAGTCCTGGCACCTTGCTGACCTCTAACACAGTTATTACCACACTGGATGATATTTCAATCATTAAATTAGATTTTTCGGTGCCCGAAATCTATCTCGGTACGATTAAACAAGGCTTTAAAATCATATCTCAAAGCGATTCCTGGAAAGATCAGACCTTTGACGGTGTCATTGACACCATTAGTAGTCGTATAGACCCGATAACCAGGGCGGTTATGGTAAGGGCTAGCATCAACAACGATGAGGAACTATTAAGACCGGGGATGTTGATGATTGTTAAGATTGTAATTGATGTTAGGCAAGCACTGGTTATTCCTGAGTCAGCATTTATCCAAACAGGTAGCGAGAGTTATGTTTATATTGCAGGCGATGATGGATTTGCTCATCGGCGTGTAATCAAAATCGGTGCAAGAAAATATGGTTATGTTGAGGTCGTTGATGGTTTAAAGTCTGGTGAGAGTGTCATAACAGAAGGTGGATTTAAGCTTCGGGACAAAGCACCATATAAACTGGATGAAAAATCTACGTTAAATATCACTGACTTTTCACACACCCTTTCGCATCGTACCAGCTAATATGTGGTTATCGGATACATCCGTTAAGAGACCCGTCTTCGCATCGGTCCTTAGTCTTCTTTTGATGGTATTGGGAATGTTGGCGTTTACCCAGTTATCTGTCCGTGAATATCCTAATATTAGTCCCCCCGTAGTGTCTATAAATACTGAATATTCTGGTGCCTCAGCGGATATTGTCGAATCACGTATCACGCAGGTATTAGAAGGTGAAATCAGTGGTATAGCCGGGGTTAATAATATTACATCCACCAGTCGTGATGGTCGTTCAAGTATTACCGTTGAGTTTGATCTAGACCGTGATTTGGATAATGCGACGAATGATTTAAGAGATAAGGTTTCTTCTGTTCAACGTCGATTGCCTGATGATGCTGAGGTACCCAGGATTTCAAAAAGAGATGCAGATTCCCGGCCAATCTTATGGATGAGTTTGGAAATTACAAATGGTATGAGCATGATGGATGCGACGGACTATGTAGACCGCTACATTGTTGATCGATTCTCGGTAATAACAGGTGTTTCACAGGTTAATTATTTAAACACAGCCCGACCGTCTATGCGGATATGGTTAGACAGATTGTTGCTAGCTGCCAGAGATCTCACGGTAACAGACATCCAAAATGCCTTAAGGCGAGAGAATATTGAATTACCTGCTGGTCGACTTGAATCCAGAGACAAAGAATTTGTTGCAAGAATTGCCAGAAACTATGAGACAGCAGAGGATTTCAGCGCGCTGGTCATTAAACGAGGAGAAGATGGACATTTTATTCGCTTGGGTGAAGTGTCTACCGTGGAGGTAGCTGAACGCGACCCCAGGGTTATTTTTCGCACAAATGGATCGGATATGGTGGGTATAGGGATAATCAAACAATCCACTGCCAATACCCTTGAGGTATTAGATGCTGTTAAGGAAGAAGTGACCAGGGTAAATGCAGAATTACCCGATGGCATGACCTTGATTTATTCATCAGATGATTCTCTCTTCATTCGTGAGGCCATTAATAATGTATACCAGACAATTGCAATTGCAACGGTATTAGTCGGCCTGGTGATACTCATCTTTCTTGGAAGTTTCAGGGCCATGTTCATACCATTAATCACTATTCCAATTTGCCTGGTCTCAGCCTTTAGCATACTTGCAATCTTTGATTTTTCTGTAAATTTAATCACCTTGTTGGCGCTGGTATTATCTATTGGTCTAGTGGTGGACGATTCCATCGTCGTTCTGGAAAACATCCATCGACGTATAGAAAAAGGAGAACAGCCTTTACTCGCTGCATTTAAAGGGGTTAGGCAAGTGGCCTTTGCAGTGATTGCCACTACAATTGTATTGGTCGCCGTATTTATACCTATCGTATTTTTAAAGGACAATGTTGGACGAATATTCTCTGAATTAGCCGTGACCGTCGCGGCAGCTGTTATTTTTTCCAGCGTATTGGCCTTGTCTCTTGTACCCATGCTTAGTTCTAAACTTTTGAAACCTGTTGCAGAAGAAGGTGTAGTGATCAGGTTTGTCGATAATATATTTAATAAGATTACAGATATATATCAGTTGGTACTTGAAAAAAATCTACGCAATTCCTGGATAAGTATTGTTTTTATGGTTGTTATTGGTATTTGCGCGTTTAAATTATTTAATATTATTCCCACAGAATATGCACCTAACGAAGATCAAGGTATGTTTCGCGCTAATATTATCGCCTCTGAAGGTACGAGTTTTACCAGAATCCATGATCAGTTGTTACCTCAACTGGAACAGCCAATCTTGCCGTACGTTGAATCAGGGGAATTGCAGCGTGGACTATTCCGATTTCCAGGATTTAATGGCAATACTAACTCAGGCATGGCGATGATGGCATTAAGTCCCCGTTCAGAACGAGAATCATCATCCGATGAAATTATGCAGGCGATATCAGCAGAATGGAAAAAAATACCTGGGGTAAGGGTATTTGTCTCGAAGCGGTCCGGATTGTCACGTAGGGGCGGTGGGTCGCCTGTGCAATTTGTCCTCGGTGGATCGACATACGATGAATTGGCTGCGTGGCGAGATATTATTCTTCAACGTGCCCAGGAATATCCAGGTCTCACACAGATTAATTCTGACTTGAAAGAAACACAACCACAGGTATTGGTGCGTATAAATAAAAATCGGGCAGCAGAGCTTGGTGTTTCAATAGAAACTATTGGTAGGACGCTTTCTACAATGATGACTGAGCAACAAGTTACTACCTATATTGTTGATGGTGAAGAATATGATGTCGTGTTACAGGCAAAGGACGAACAGCGGGCAACGCCGGATGACATGTCTAATATTTTTGTTAGGTCTGATCGGACTGGAATGTTAATACCTCTCACAAATCTGACCGTAATAGATAATACTGCAGGTCCCGGTGTCTTAAATCGTTATAATCGTTATCGGGCAATGACAATAAGTGCCAATCTAACTCAGGGTTATTCTCTTGGTGATGCATTGGTTTTTCTAGAGGGTGTGGTGAAAGAGGAATTACCACAAGGAGCTCATATTGATTACAAAGGTCAATCACTAGAATTTAAAGAGGCATCAGGCAGTATGATGTTCACGTTTGCCATCGCGTTACTGGTGGTATATCTGGTGCTTGCAGCACAATTTGAGAGTTTTGTGCATCCCCTGGTGATTTTAATAACCGTACCTATGGCCATGGTTGGTGCATTGATTGGCCTTGCCTTGACGGATGGTACGATGAATATCTATAGTCAGATAGGCATGGTAATGTTGGTGGGTATCGCTGCTAAAAATGGGATACTGATAGTTGAATTTATCAATCAACTTAGAGATAAAGGACTTTCTTTTAGTGAGGCTATTATACAAGGTGCCCGTATTCGTTTTAGACCCGTTGTGATGACAACAATATCTACATCAATCGGGGCAGTACCTTTAATTCTGGCTAGTGGTGCGGGATCAGAGAGTCGTTCTGTACTCGGTGTGGTTATTTTTTCAGGTATTACTTTTGCCTCAATCTTCACGCTATTTGTGGTACCGGTATTTTATCAATTGCTGGCAAAGGGAACTCGATCACGAAACGCTGTAGAACAAAGACTGGAAAATCTAATTACTCAAACGAAATGAATATTATCCAGTAAGAATACGTTTGAACGCTAATGTGTCGACGTCTTGAAGACCAGCCTGGACGATACAGTGGAGTTCATTGATAATAACGTCCGTTATATCAATATTTTCCTGTTGCAAATACATTCTAAGATTATTCGCAGCCGTACCGCTCTTTTCCTGCGGTGACATGTTTTTAGTGTTTTTTATCTTACTCATCGATTCGAGAGTGAGTTGCTGTATTTTTTCAGATTCAAGTTCAATTGCCTTGATTTTATCCCTATAACTCATACAAGCATTCTTATCATGGTTATTTTCTGTGCATCCATGGTCTTTCAGCCAGGTGCGAATATTTCGAAGTGGTTTTACTGTTTTAGTAGACCATGTACGGCAGTATTCATGACAATGGCAAAACAGTTCTTTACTGAGATTACCGTTGGTTATGCCATACCAGCAACAAAATAGAATCATATTGACATCCAGTTCAAATTTGTCTTGTAGTATCAGGCAGGCATTAGGCACACCATCCTGTGAATAGGCCTTGATTGAATAATTCCAGAATAACATCTTAGTCTCGTATCATATTTTATCGTAGTTTATGGTGGGCGATGCTGGGATTGAACCAGCGACCTCTGCCGTGTGAAGGCAGCGCTCTACCACTGAGCTAATCGCCCGATTGTGTATTTGATGAACCAAGCCATGGAGTTTAATGGTAAAATAATGGCTGTAAACACTATTCTAATCATATTTAGTAAATTACAGGTAAATTGTGAAAGAAATTCGTACAAGATTTGCACCCAGTCCTACGGGCTATTTACATATAGGGGGTATACGAACAGCCCTTTTTGCATGGCTATATGCAAGGCATAGTAAGGGGAGTTTTATCCTTAGGATTGAAGATACGGACAAGGAGCGCTCTACGCAAGAAGCGGTTGATATTATCCTCAATGGTATGGCGTGGTTGGATCTTAAACATGATGAGGGACCGTATTATCAGTCACAACACACAGAGAGATATCAAGTTGTAATCGATCAATTATTGAATTCAAATGATGCTTATTACTGTTATTGTAGTAAGGATGAATTAGACAAAATGCGGGCGGATGCCATGCAACGAGGTGATAAGCCTCGTTATGATGGACGATGCAGGAATAGAAACACGCCACCTGATGAATTTGATTCCCGTGTTGTACGATTTAAAAATCCTGAGTCGGGAGTAGTGGTAGTCAATGATTTGATTCAGGGAAAGGTGGAAATACGAAACTCTGAATTGGATGATTTGATTATCGCCCGTTCAGACGGTGTGCCAACTTATAATCTTACGGTTGTGGTTGATGATATTGATATGAATATCACCCATGTCATCAGAGGAGACGATCACTTAAATAATACGCCTAAGCAAATCAATATCTTTTCTGCCCTTGGGGCAGGGTTGCCCGAATATGCCCATATTCCATTAATACTAGGTGAGGATGGGAAAAAACTCTCGAAGCGACAGGGTGCCGCCAGCGTGCTGAACTACAAGGACGAGGGGATATTGCCAGAGGCATTACTAAATTATCTGGTACGTCTAGGATGGTCTCATGGAGATAAAGAGATATTTTCTATTGAGGAAATGATTGAATTATTTGAATTGGTTGATATTAATAAATCTGCGGCTGCAATAAACCCAGAAAAATTAATCTGGTTAAATCAACACTATCTGAGACAGAGTGATAGTCATCGTTTGGTGCCATTACTTGAATACCAACTGAAAAAACATGCGATAGATTTCTCAAATGGACCAGCGCTGGAAAGCGTATGTGAAATACAGAAAGAGCGAGTCAAAACCCTGGACGAAATGGCAATACAAAGCCGCTTCTTTTATGAAGATTTTACGCATTATGAAGAACAGGCAGCGAAGAAGCACCTAAGACCTGTCATTCTTCAACCATTATTGGAAGTGCTAGAGAGGTTATCGAGGCTTGATACATGGACGGCCGAGATGATCCATAGTGAATTGGAAACCATAGCCTCCAGATTAGAAATGAAATTAGGTAAAATTGCACAACCAGTACGTGTAGCGGTGACAGGCGGGGCAGTTTCACCTTCAATTGATGTTACGCTGACCCTTATAGGCAAGGATCGTGTTCTAAATCGACTAGAGATGGCCCTGGGGTATATTCGCAAGCGTACTCAGCTTGACAGCGAGGAGGGGGTAACGTAAATTCTGCCGCCTGAATTTCGTATATTTATCGGTTTTGACTATGGTCAAGTTTGCAGGCCTAAAATCCATGAATATGGGGCCATAGCTCAGCTGGGAGAGCGCTTGCATGGCATGCAAGAGGTCGGCGGTTCGATCCCGCCTGGCTCCACCAAATACTTATAAGTAAGCATTATTGGATTTTACGCAGTTTTATAATTTTCTGTTGTAAGTCCCCATCGTCTAGAGGCCTAGGACACTGCCCTTTCACGGCGGCAACAGGGGTTCGAATCCCCTTGGGGACGCCATTTAAACAAGGCTAATGTCCATGTTTAATGCGTCGTTTATTGAAAACCGAGTTAGCACTATTATCAATCTAAGTGCATAAGAATAGGAGATGTACTCTATTCTTGGTCGGCAAATACATGACGGAATAGGAAGTTTTGTCACCTCAAAGGTGATTGAGAAATTAGCGTATATTAGTCTGCCAGTTGATAATTTAAATGTGTCTATTCTTTATTTTACTTATAAGGAAAATGTACCAGACGTACGTACTACGAGGGCAATGGATATGGTTCGGTCATTGGAAGAACACAATGCAACTGTACAGGTTTACGATCCTATTGCTGATACAAACAAGACATTTGAATAATTATGATGTCAAATTATTCGATCTGAAAGCATTACAACCTGCCAATGCAATTATTCTCACATAAGCACAATCGGTCTATGGCAATCTGGGCTTAAAATAATTCAATAGTTGATGGTGATAGGAATTGGGGTGCTATTTGATAAGCTAAGGCATGTTGATTCGGGATCTAGTGCCAGATAGTATTCATTTAATATCTTTATAGTGTAAGGAGAAAAGAAGAGATGAATGTAGTCATAATAGGAAGCGGCTATGTTGGTTTGGTATCCGGGGCGTGTTTCGCCGAGTTCGGTGCCGATGTCACGTGTATTGATATTGACGTAGATAAAATAGAACAGCTTAAAAAAGGGAATATTCCTATTTTTGAACCAGGTCTTGAAGAAATGGTTCAAAGTAATCTAAACCAGGGAAGATTAAACTTTACCAGCGAGTTGGATAATGTAATTGGTGAGGCTGATCTGATCTTTATCGCAGTTGGTACGCCGTCCCGACATGGTGATGGTCATGCGGACCTCAGTTATGTGTATCAGGCAGCTAAGGACATAGCACCATTTTTAAAGGGATATACAGTTATTGTTGATAAATCAACGGTCCCTGTGGGTACCGCGAGGAACGTTAAGGGGATTATTGAGCAGGAAAATTCGGATGCAAAATTTGATATGGCATCCAACCCAGAGTTTCTTAGAGAAGGTGCGGCCATAACTGATTTTATGCGTCCTGATCGTGTTGTTTTGGGCGTTGAATCAGACAGAGCATTGGATTTACTGAAAGAGTTATATCGACCATTAAATCTGATCGAAACACCGATTGTTGCAACCGATCTTGAAAGTGCTGAACTTATAAAGTACGCAAGTAATGCATTTCTTGCTACCAAAATTAGTTTTATTAATGAGATGTCCATGTTATGTGAGGCAGTAGGTGCTGATGTCCATGCCATTGCAAAAGGAATGGGGTTGGATGGCAGGATTGGTCGAAAATTTCTCCATGCCGGACCTGGATTCGGCGGTTCCTGTTTTCCGAAAGATATAAGAGCCTTGGTTAAGGTTGCACAAGATAATGGTGTAACCAGTAGTATTGTCGAAGCTGTGATGGAAGTAAATGAGGCACAAAAATCGAGAATGATCGAAAAAGTTACCAGTGCTCTGGATAATAATTTGCCAGGAAAGATCATTGCGGTGCTAGGTTTGACATTTAAACCGGAAACAGATGACATGCGGGATGCACCCTCCTTGTCTATATTGCCAAAACTATTAGAGAATGGTGCTGAAATTCGTGCCCATGACCCTCATGGTATGGATGAGGCACAAAAATTATTACCAGAAGGAATTGTCTATATAAATGATTTGTACAAAATATTTATAGATGCTGATGCGGTATTATTATTAACTGAATGGAATGAATATCGAGGGTTAAACCTGGATAAGATAAAAAAATTGATGCGCTCTAATAAATTTATAGACTTGCGTAACGTATATGAACCAGAAGTTATGGGGTCCAAAGGGTTTGAGTATTTCTGTATAGGGCGACCACAAAAAAACGTAATATAAATTAATCTGAGTATATTAAATTCATTAAATTAACATAAGGAAATATCTATGAGTGAAAAAATTACAAATGAGCATACAGTTTGGCACGAGCCTACTGTTTATCGAAAAGACCGTGAAAAAATGAATGGACATAAAAGCTGTATCCTTTGGTTTACAGGATTATCCGGGGCGGGAAAGTCTACTTTGGCCCATGCTGTCGAAGATAATCTTCATAAACAATCCGTAAGGACCTATGTGCTCGACGGCGACAATATACGTAAGGGACTATGTAATGATTTGGGATTTGCCGATGCGGATCGAACGGAAAATATTCGCAGAATAGGTGAAATTAGTAATCTATTAATGCAGGCTGGGGTCATCACACTAACTGCTTTTATCTCACCCTTCATTAAGGACAGAGAATTGGTAAGGCAACTGGTTAATGAGGGAGAATTTATCGAAATATTCTGTGATGCATCTCTAGAAACTTGTGAATCTCGTGATGTGAAGGGCTTGTATAAAAAGGCCAGAACAGGTGAAATACCAGAATTTACAGGTATTAGTTCACCCTATGAAAAACCGGAGAATGCAGAAATAATTCTTAACACAGATGAAATGGGAATTAACGATTGTGTAGAGAAAATTCTAGAGTATTTGAGAAAAAAAGGCATGTTAGAAAATCTTCAATAATTGATCTAGTAGTAGATTGGACGCCTGGTATCTGATACAAACTAAAGCTCGCCAGGAAGCGCTTGCTAAGGAGAATCTCCAGCGGCAAGAGTATAATATATACTTGCCTATAGCTTCGACTCGGCATCGCAGACGAGGTAAATCCTACTATCTGCCAGGACCGATGTTCCCTTTATACCTCTTTATTTATTTGAACGATGGTATAGATGACTGGGGTCCAATCAGGTCTACAATTGGGGTGTCAAAGCTTGTATATTTTGGTAGGACACCAGCGCGTGTTCCATCTGGTTTAATAGAAACTTTAAGGGCCAGAGAAGATGCGGATGGGCTGCAGATTATGCCAGATAAAAACTTCAATATTGGTGATAAGGTGCTAATTTCACATGGAATATTTGAAGGTTATGAGGCAATTATTCATGCAAAATCAGATCAGAAAAGATCACTTCTCCTACTTGGTTTAATTGAAAGTTTTATTAAGATTGAATTAGAAAGCCATTCTCTCGTACATTTAAAGGGTTAATTCAACCTTTTAATATGACTCTGGTCATTAACTTTGATTATCAAAAATCTATGTTCACATTATGAACGCTATGACCTATACTGTTCATAATATGAACGCCAAGCATCGTGAAGCGTCACTAACGCTAGAAATCCTCAATACCATTGATAATCAAAGTGATGTAACGCAACGTAATCTGGCTGATAGCCTGGGTGTAGCGCTTGGCCTTACAAATTCTTATCTTAAAGGTTGTGTACGTAAAGGTTTGATAAAAATTGAGCAAGCACCGGCTAATCGATATTTGTATTATCTAACGCCCCATGGATTTGCTGAAAAAAGCCGACTTACCGCAGAATATCTTAGTTCTTCATTTAATTTTTATCGCCGTGCCAGTATGTCATGTACAGAGGTATTTGATTTATGTCAGGACCGTAACTATCAGCGAATTATACTCTGTGGAAACTCAGAATTGGCAGAGATAGCCAGCCTGAGGGCAAAAGAGAAAAACATTCTTGTTACCGGAATCCTGGATTTAAATTTAAATGCGAAAGAATATATAGGCTTTCCTGTATATACCACACTAGATGATATTAAGCATTTTGATGCTTGTGTAATCACTGATTTAGTTTCACCATTTAAAATGAAATTATTTTTAGAGCGATCATTGGAAAAAAGCAGAATTTTTATTCCAGATATTTTAGGTTTACGTAGCGAATAATAGTCGTACGCATTGGCTCAGTTTCAAATCTGATTATTTATAAAAAGCATGTCAGCTAGTTAGTAAGATAATTAAAGCAGGTAATCTGAATGTTCCTGTATGGCGGTAGCGTGCTAAAAAATGACGCATAATTAAGTGTAATGAACAATAACGACATTATAATATGAAAAAAACAATACTTGTCACGGGTGGAGCAGGCTTCATTGGTTCTAATTTTATTCAGAATTGGGTAAGAAAATATGACGATGTGGTCATAAATTTAGATCTACTGACCTATTCCGGGAATCCGAATAACCTGGCTTCACTTGATAATGACCCGCGATATAATTTCGTGAAAGGAAATATTGGAGATACATCGCTTGTAAAATCTCTGTTAGAAAAACATATGCCTTATGCATTAATAAATTTTGCAGCAGAGAGTCATGTTGACCGTTCCATTCATAACCCAGGGGTTTTTGTGGAGACAAACGTCGTTGGGACTTGTCGACTACTAGAAGAAACGCTTCAGTTCTGGAAGCGACTTGATGATAAGAAAAAAAACGCATTCCGTTTTTTACATGTATCAACGGATGAGGTGTACGGTTCTTTGAATGCAGATGATCCATTATTTACAGAAAAAAAACAATATGAACCAAACAGTCCTTATTCTGCATCTAAAGCGTCATCAGATCATTTTGTACGAGCGTATCATCACACATATGGATTACCTATCTTAACCACTAACTGTTCAAATAATTACGGCCCGTATCAGTTTCCTGAGAAACTTATTCCATTGATTATTACCAATGCGTTAGCAGATAAACCATTGCCGATATATGGTGATGGACTTAATGTTCGTGATTGGTTATTTGTGGGTGATCACTGTAATGCAATTAATACCGTTATTAAGAGAGGCGTTGTAGGTGAAACCTATAATATTGGTGGAATGTCTGAAAAGACAAATTTAGATATTGTCCATGATGTGTGTAATGTGCTTGATGAGATGGTGCCAGCTAAAGACAATAGCTACAAAGAATTGATTGCCTTTGT
>JBNMOP010000038.1:0-23251 GCA_051275005.1 Gammaproteobacteria bacterium
ACACCGATAGACATAATTAGCTTGAAGGCCTCTTCTGCTGATATATTTAACTCAATTATCTTGTCTTTTGAGATTAGGATAAGAAAACCTGAGGTGGGATTTGGTGTAGTTGAAATAAATACAGAAACCATATCATTATCAATAGACGTGGATTCGATATGGATACCATCATTAGTCAGAAAACCAACGCTCCAAACCCCGTTCTTCGGAAATTCTACTAACACTACCTTTCTAAAAGATTTATTTCCTGAGGCAAGTACAGTAGTGGCAATTTGTTTAAAGGCATTATAGATATTTCGTACCAGCGGTATACGACCAAGTATATTTTCCCAAACATCCACCATGGACCGACCGATCAAATTTGCTGCAAGGGCGCCGGTTAAAACTAGAACCGCCAATGCCAGCACTAATCCTATGCCCGGAATGTCAAATCCCCACAGGTTTTGTGGTTGTAGATTTTCGGGCAGTAAAAGGATGGTCATATCCATCAAGTCAATAACCAGTTTGACGATAAATACCGTTGCTGCCAGCGGTATCCACACCAGTAGCCCTGCTATCAGGTATTTTCTAATTGTCGACATTACCCTGGAGCATGACGGATTTACTTACTTATTCCTAGTCCGAGCTGGCTTTATTCGATTTAGTGGGTTTAGAATCGGAACTGGATTCTTTTTTGCTCGTGTTGCTTGTAGAGGATTTACTCGCCTTAGACTCTGATGACTGACTTGTAGAGGCCCCATCACTTTTGCCTGTCGTTTCAGCTTTTTTATTGGTTTCATCAGGCTTTTGTGAAGGTTTTTTGTCCTTAAAGTCGGTGGCGTACCAACCCGTTCCCTTAAGCCTGAATGATGCAGAAGTAACCATTTTTCGTAATTTTGATTGCTTGCATTCGGGACAAATCGTCAATCGGTCATCTGAAAGCTTTTGTATAATTTCAAATTTATGGCTACATGCTTCACATTGGTATTCGTAAATCGGCACACTAATTTCCTTAATATAAATAATGGTGACCAAATCTAGGGCTGAAGGAGAATAAAATCAAGACGTATCTGTATAAAAATTTTATAATAACGTGATATTTGAATGTTCCAGCCGGGTTTATCCAGATGATAAAGTCCGGTATCATCGCCGCACCGCATTTCTTAGCAATATTTGGGCCGTTAGCTCAGTTGGTAGAGCATCTGACTTTTAATTAGGTGGTCGCAGGTTCGAACCCTGCACGGCCCACCATTTCATTCCTATAAGCAGGCAATTCTCTGTATCTCTTTTTAGCATAATATTTATCAAGTGGTGGTATTGAATTACAGCCGTTGTACTTTCAACTAAGATACCAGGTTATCAGACTGGTGATATCAATTAGAATTCTGGAATAACCTATGACAGAACTAGAAGAGTTATCTGCTGCATTCGCGAACTTTATGTGGGGTATGCCATTAGTGGTATTGCTTGTTGGGGGCGGAACCTGGCTAGTATTTTATTCGCGTTTTCTGCCGTATCGTCATTTTCGTCACAGCATCGACATACTTTTGGGTAAATATGACCATCCTGATGATGATGGTTTAATCTCTCATTATCAGGCACTAGCTACCGCATTGTCTGGAACCCTGGGGATGGGAAATATTGCTGGTGTTGCCGTGGCTATAACCATGGGAGGTCCCGGTGCTATTTTTTGGATGTGGGTCACTGCGATAGTGGGTGTGGCAACCAAGTATTACACGTGCACACTGGCAATTATGTATCGAGGCCGAGACAGTATGGGCGAGCTACAAGGCGGCCCTATGTATGTTGTTCGAGAAGGACTGGGAAGGCGCTGGTGGCCATTGGCGACTCTCTTTGCGGTGTCAGGATTGTTTGGAACGCTTCCGCTATTTCAAGTGAATCAACTAGTACAGATCCTCCGAGAAGTGTTAGCGATTCCGGCGGGGCTGGCTAATCCTGAAAAACATTTTGCATTCGATCTTATCGTAGGTGTGACGATCGGATTGAGTGTTTTATTAGTCGTAGCGGGAAATATTCAACGGATCGGTAAGGTTGCCGCCCGCCTGGTTCCCAGCTTGGTAGGGGTTTATTTTATCGTTACTATGGTGCTGCTTATGATGCATGTTTCACAAATACCTCAAGCTTTTATGCTGATTTTTAGCGATGCATTTAGTGGTCAGGCCGCTGCGGGTGGGGTGATTGGAACTGTGATAATGATGGGTGTAAGACGCGGCGCATTTTCTAACGAAGCGGGGATAGGCACGGAAGTGATGGCCCATGGCGCGGCTAAAACCAATGAACCGGTGAGAGAGGGTATGGTTGCCATGCTAGGTCCGGTAATTGATACCCTGTTAGTTTGCACCTGTACCGCTTTGGCAATATTAGTGACAGGTGTGTGGCATGGCAGTGCTGATGGCGTTAGTTTGACCGCCCAGGCATTTGAATCTGTTTTCCCCGGGGTTGGTGCCTACTTTCTTGTGATAATGGTGATTTTTCTTAGTATGACTACCATCATTACTTACTGGTACTACGGCAGTAAGTGCCTGGGTTATCTGGTTGGGGCAGAATACCAATATATCTACATCTGGATTTATATATCTTTAATAGTTGTCGCAGCGGTTGTGTCTTTGGAAATTGTCATTGGCTTTGTGGACGGTATGTTTGCAATGATGGCAATACCAACCATGACATCAACATTGTTATTGGCGAAAAAAGTAAATATTGAAACGAAACGATATTTTCAATCACAATTTAAGATGCCACACACTGGTTGGGACCAGAAAGAAAAATAGTAATTTAATTCGAACTACTTTTGTGAGGACGCATTAGTATGCAAGTTCGTGAGAAACAAATAACTATACTAACAGGTGCCGGGATCTCCCCTGAAAGTGGCATTCCTACATTTCGTGGAAACGAAGGATACTGGGCTATAGGATCTACCAACTATCTTCCGCAAGAGGTGGCAACCAGCGCAATGTTTGCACGTGAGCCGTGGGAAGTATGGCAATGGTATTTATACAGGGCAAGAATTTGTAAAAAAGCATTACCAAATTCGGGTCATATGGCTATCGTAACGATGGAGCAGACCCTGCAAGATAATTTCTCTTTAATAACGCAAAATGTTGATAATCTGCACTTACAGGCGGGAAACAGCCTTAACAAAACGTACCAGATTCATGGCAATATATTTTATATGCGCTGCTGCGCTGATTGTCAGTCTCTGGTATATCCCTTGCCACAGTGTTTATTATCATCTTCTGAATTACTAACAGTCGATGAGAAAAAATTATTGTACTGTCCCCATTGTGGTAGTAATACAAGACCTCATATTTTGTGGTTTGATGAAAGTTATAATGAACATCACTATAAATATGAATCTGTCCTGAAAATAGCAAACACAACCGACATGTTAATTGTCGCCGGTACCTCGGGCGCTACTACCTTGCCTAATCAAATAATTGAGATCGTTTATCAAAACGGAGGCACCATTATTGATATAAATATTGAGAAAACACATTTTAGTAAAATGGCTATCAATAATGTCAATGGTAAATTTTTTAATAATAGTTGTTCTGAAGGTCTGGGGAAATTACTTGATGAGATAAAGCACGTTTAAGGTTGAATTTGATGCAGAAGAATAGATAGTGGCCTTCATAATTCTAGTGATAATTTAAATTTGCGAGAGATTTAATTAATTAAATCACTTTTAACTAACGGATTTTTAGAGAAAAAATAATTTCAAAGCAGTGTTTATTGTATTCGTCTAGAATAATAAAAAAGCGTGTTGGCTCTTGAGAATATAAATCAGCAACAAAACGCAGAATGAGGGAGACTGAAAATGAATAAAAATATCTCTGAATTTGTGTCAGATGAGATTGCAATTACAATCGATGTCAATGCCACAGTAATGGATGCGGTAAGCGTTATGACCTCGGCACATCATAATTATGTCTTAGTTACGGACAACGGTTCGACGGTTGGCATATTCACAGATAGGGATTTGTTGAACCGGGTAACGAGCGAGAAACGTATGCCGGCTGAGGTTGCCATCCGTGATGTTATGACACCAAATCCTGATACCTTGAAAACGGATGACTATATTTCCTATGCCATCGAAAAAATGGGAAGGAACGGATTTCGAAACATACCCATAAAAAATGAAGCCGGCACAACATCTGTGTTAACTGTCTGGAATATTATGTCGCACTTGTCGGAAATACTGGACGATGCTGAACAGGCAGAGAATGATAAAGAGATTGTCGATGAAATAACCGATACTGGGGGTGGCTAGAATGCCTGGCTTAATACCGAAAACAGCAATTGCGGACATAAATAGTCGTGAACCAGTCAGAATTGGGGAAAAAACCAGTCTTATTGATGTGGTAATGGCAATGAAAGAGGCGCTACGGGGGGCCGCCATTATTGAAGATAATACAGGTACGATTATTGGCATTATTACCGAACGGGATCTAATGACCAAGATAGATCACAGCACCTTGGTCTGGCATGATTTGAGAGCCGAGGAGGTAATGAATCAAAATCCAAAAACCATTAAAGCAACCCAGTATGTTCATGAAGCATTATCGGTAATGAACACCTGTAGATTTCGCCACTTACCCATAGTTGACGCTGATAACCACGTCGTGGGGATAGTATCTATACGGGACATCATTATGCATGTTGCCAAGCTTTACCCTCAGGAATTTTTAAATCTACCGCCTGAGCCAGCCAATGAAGCTGCTGCAAGATACGGTGGTTAGTATAAATTAAAAAACAGAGTTTGTTTAAAAAAGATCTTCACTAAGCATCAAGTACAGGGGTCGATCTGTTTATTGTTATGGTTAGCATTAGCACCTTTTGTGACTAGCATAATTAAGTTAGAACAATTCTTTCAATAAATTATATAAAAACACCAGTTCTGGTATGTTTGCATTTATCTTATGAAGTTTTTTTTGTAAGCACCAACCAATAGGCATGACAGATCCCCGGTACTACACCAAGTATAGTTAGAATTATATTAATCCAGAAGTGAGTGCTTATCCCAACCTGCAAGAAAGCTGCTAAGGGCGGCAAAAAAAAAGCTAAAATAAGTTTTACAATAAACATTATTGTTCTTCTTTGTGTTGAAAATCACTTTATTGATTTAAATCAATTTTAGAAATAATAAAATGATTAAACTGTATGATATTATCTTGCAGATCTTATGCTAATCATACACGAATAGACGTATAGTCTTGTAAAATATTTTTTGATTGTTTCAGATGGGATTTAATTTTAAAGGACAAATTTATGACGAAATCATATTTATCTAATGTTGTTTTATTATTACTGTTAGCTGCACTGATTGTGTCATGTGGAAATAACCAGAATGATACTACCAATACAGCAGGCGTCCCGGCAGGTACCATGGCAGAAGGCAATAACATGAATATCGAAAGTATGGGTATGGATGGCATGGGAACCATATCCGGAGTGGAAAATCAGGTGAAAGTTGAAATGACTTCAGATGATATCAGTGAAAGCCGGATGACTGAGCAAGGAATCTTTCAGATCAGTATACAATCAGAAGTTATTCCGATCCCTATAAACCAGATCCAAAGCTGGACGTTACATTTGCAAAGTGCTGCTGGTGAGAATGTTGATAATGCAGAGATCACTGTGGTCGGGGGGATGCCTCTACATAATCATGGTATGCCAACTGTTCCGCAGGTAACGCAGGCATTGGGAAACGGGAATTATCTGGTAGAAGGGATACAGTTCCATATGCCAGGACAATGGTTAGTTACCTTAACTATTTCAGCAGAGGCGAAGACAGATAGCATTATTTATAACTTGATGTTGCTGCCATAATTCAATTATTTTTTAGTCACTAAATCGTTAACTGTATGTCTAAACAGATTAAACTAATTCTCGTAATTATCATTGTCGTGATGGCCGTGACAATAATCGGTGTGCCCAGGTTGAACAATATCGACACGGGGCAAATAACTGAGACTGATGTAATTGAGATAATACTGCCAGAGCCCCATGTTTGGGACGAGAATGAAAAGGCACGTTTGATCTCGCTCAATCTAAATAATTTGCCACCGTTACCCAAGGATTCAACCAATAATGTTGCAGATGATCCTGCAGCGGCAAATTTTGGCAGGCAGTTATTTTTTGATTCAAGACTCAGTAGCAATGGCAAGGTATCGTGCGCGACGTGCCATAAACCTGAATTAAAATTTACGGATGGCTTGCCACGTGCCCAAGGAGTTGGCGTTACACCCAGAAAATCAATGACCATCATTGGCACGGCATATAGTCCTTGGTTATTTTGGGATGGCAGAAAGGATAGTCAATGGTCACAGGCGTTGGGGCCAACGGAAAACCCGGTAGAACATGGCGGCAATCGTTCAATGTATGTTCACACGATTCAAAATGATGCATCTTATCTACGTCAATACGAGTCATTATTCGGTAAATTTCCCGACATATCGGATCCGCAGCAATTTCCTGTCTCAGCTGGACCGGTAGAAAATACATTAGCTAAAGAAGCATGGGAGAAAGTGACGCCGGAGTCCCAACATACAATAAACAATATTTTTGTAAATATGGGTAAGTCCATAGCGGCATATGAACGACTAATAATGCCAGGTCCATCACGATTTGATGTTTATGCTGATGCTGTAGAGGCTGGCGACACAACGCTCATGGCGAAAGAATTTACTGAAAGTGAAGCTCAAGGGTTACGCTTATTTATAGGAAAAGCGCAATGTATAAATTGCCATAACGGCCCCTTGTTTACTAATAATTCATTTCATAATACTGGAGTCTCTCCTGCTAGTGATCTCCCTCCGGATTTTGGTCGTATTGAAGGCGTTTATCAGGCAAAGAATGATCCATTTAATTGTTTAGGGTTATACAGTGATGATGTTGAAAAAAACTGTCCACATTTGCAATATGCCAGGACTGAAGGTCAGGAGATCATTGCAGCATTTAAAACACCAACTCTACGAAATATTGCAGACACGAGTCCGTATATGCACTCTGGCCAGATTAATTCATTAACAGAAGTGATTTCGCATTATAGTGAGGCACCCTTGGCAGTTCGAGGTCATTCAGAACTTGCTCAGTTGAATTTATCTATGGAGGAAATGCAAAATCTTGAGTCCTTTTTACGGACCTTAAGCAGCCCCCTCTCCACTCCGGCAGAACTGTTGATTTCTCCCTGGCCACCAGCAGAGTAAGGTCAACATAATATTAGAGGAGAGGAGTAAAACTAAAAGAGAAGATTGACAGATTTTTGTGAGGAGTAAGGTGATAGGGGTGAGGAGTCTGAGCTGTGATATCGCCGAAAGTACGAAATAAATATACAATTCTTGTTTATTACAATATCTACATGCATTGTTCTAACCAGAATTATGTTTTAGGTTTTCGGAAGATAAATAAGTAATAAAGTGTTGTAGCCACGGCGATACAGATTGTTGCCATAAATCCAAGGCGGTGGTCATGATTGCTCACAAAAAAATCATAAGTGCTGTTTGGTGTATACACCAAAAAATAACGGAATAACTTAATGCCAGCAACAATTCCAGCATGTAGAAAAATACATTGAATAATACTGTTAGTCCTGATTCGTATCATCCCAAATAAAATGCCAAGTATAAATAGAGTCAGGAAGGCATCATAGTTTTCTATACTTATTAGATTAGAGTAGGCAGGAATAAATTGGGAAAGAGCCGTAAAAAAATTAATCACTTCGCCATCAACAGTATCTGGATAATCTATAAAATGGACAAGGGCATAGACTATGCTCGTCGAAATAATGGCAAATAAAACACTGGTGTTTTTATATAGGCCTTGTAAGAGTGCGCCCCTAAAAACGATCTCTTCAAAAACAGATACGGTTATCCCGGTAGCTAAAGCGCTAATTAGCAAGATAACTATTCTTGATATCGTCGTGTCCCGTCCGACATGGAACCCATAGACATTAGTAATTAATAATGATGTCGCAAGCATTAAGATAATTGTAAGTCCCGCAATGAATCCCCAGCCAGCGCTTCGTACCTGTTTTTTGCTAGATGGTTGTAGGCCAATTGTGTTGAAAGTAAGAGTGTTGATATATTTTAAATACAGCAGACTAAAAATTAATCCACAAAATTGAGTAGATGCAATGATTACATCAGGAAATAAAATTTCTGTAAAAAATGTAATAAGTAGATAAAGTGGGTAAGCTATAGTTGCGCCAGATAGCAGTGCGCCAAAAACTACCATGAAAAAGATAACGAATGAGGACACGAGGCAAAGTAATCCAGGTTGAATATTTATAGTGTATAGGGAATTAACTTGGCTAAATTATTAACTGAACTTGCTTATCTCGTTAACTTTAGGTTCCTTTCCACTCTTAGCTCAGTTTCTAGCTGACTGATGCGGGAAAGTATTATTTCTTCCTGGTAATAATCTGGTTTAGGATTGCGTCGTCGTATCAGATCTTTCAGCAAGTCAATTGCTACACGTGTTTCTCCAGTCAGAAAATAGTATTCTGCATTCGCAATACTCGATTCGATTATATTGCCTGCCTCTGCTTCAGCCCGGCCGAGCAATGTAAAATATGTTATGTCAGGGGTATGGTATCTTCCGTAACTTTCTAGAATCTCCTTGGCTTTTACTGGTTGTTTCGCCTTAATTAATGTATTTGAATAAGACAATATTAAGGGTCGGTAATCAGGGAACAGCCTGTCCATCCTTTCGTAAATAAGTATGGCCTCTTGGTATTTGCCTTGTTGCACTTCCACATCTGCTCGAGCCAGCATAAAAGAAGTATTGTTTTTGTCTACAGCTAGTAACCCATCAAGCAATTTAGTCGCAGTCTCATAATCTCTGTTTTCCAAATGCGCCAGTGCAAGTCCATATTTTATTATATTAGTATCATCTGTAAATTCCTGTTTATCGAGCTTGTTGCTGTAGAAATCTATTGCTAATGATGGATCCTCGTATGTTTTAACAATTAACTTGGTACGAATTAATTTGTAAGTATTGCTTTCATGATATGAATTGAACGGTGTAGAACGGTCAGCTCTTGATAGGGCATCTGCAATACGATTGGTCGTTAAGGGGTGGGTTCTCAAAAATTCCGGGGCTTGTGCAGCATAGCGGGAATTTTTTTGTAGCTTTTCAAAAAATCCTGGCATACCCATAGGATTGAATTCAGCTCTTTCTAATAATTGCATGCCAACCCGGTCGGCCTCTTCCTCATTGCCACGGGTGAAGTTAATTTGTGCCTGAATTACTGAACCCTGGACCGCCATCAGCGCGGCGGCACCTGCGTCAGCATTTTGGGTTGCGACCAGTATGGCACCTAGCATTGCTGCAATCATTGGTATGTTCATTTTCTGATTCATTTCCACAGAACGAGCCATATGTCGCTGAGTCACGTGAGCAATTTCATGGGCAAGGACCCCAGCTAATTCGCTTTCTGTTTCAGAATTGATTATGGTTCCTGCGTTAATTCCGACTATTCCGCCCGGCGCGGCGAATGCATTAATGGCAGGGTCGTTTATCGCAAAGAATGTAAATAGTTGACTGTTGTTGTCACTTTGCGCTACGAGGCGATAGCCAATGGACTGGACATAGGTTTCTATTTCAGGATCATCGATAATGTCTGTTTGTCTTCGGATCTGGTTAAGAAAAGCTTGACCAAGTCGACGTTCAAATTCCGGGCTAAGAATATTTCCGGTTGATTCGCCAATATCAGGCAAGTCCTGAGTAGTGACCGCGTTTGCGTATAGCCCGGGCAACATAAGGCAAAAAAAGACTTGTTTAAGTAAGGCAATGACAAATTTATTCTGTAACATATTATGTAGAGTCTGTTTACGGTCCGAGGGTTCCGAAAGCATACGAATGTATCTTTCACCGTTAATAACATACAGACCTTAAGTTTAGCATACATATATTTAAATGTTGTTGGTTCAAAATTGTAAGTAACATGGAGATTATGAGGATGGGAGACGTTAAAAATGCCTTTTATGCACAGTCAGGTGGGGTTACAGCTGTTATAAATGCTAGTGCATGCGGTGTTATTCAAACAGCACGGCAATATCAGGATAAAATTGCAAATGTTTATGCGGGCAGAAACGGCATTATTGGGGCATTGACTGAAGATCTTATTGATACCAGTCAGGAATCTGATGAAGCAATCGCAGCGCTACGGCATACACCCTCCGGGGCATTTGGTTCCTGCCGATACAAATTAAAAGGTTTGGTTGAAAACAAAGCGGAATATGACCGTTTAATAGAGGTGTTCAAGGCCCATGATATAAGTTATTTCTATTATAATGGTGGCGGTGACTCGGCCGATACCTGCCATAAAGTTTCCCAGATATCTCAGAGCCTGGGATTTCCCATCCAGGCAATTCATATTCCCAAGACAGTAGATAATGACTTGCCTGTTACAGATAACTGTCCTGGATTTGGTTCTGTCGCCAAATATGTTGCTATATCAACACGTGAGGCTTCATTCGATGTGCAATCTATGGCCCTAACATCAACCAAGGTTTTTGTCGTAGAGGTTATGGGAAGGCACGCCGGCTGGATTGCAGCCGCGGGTGGTCTGGCCGCAGACAAATATAATGATATTCCTGTAGTTATCCTGTTTCCAGAGGTTGAATTCAACCAGGATTTATTTCTGAAAAAGGTAAAAGATAATGTCTCTACTTATGGCTATTGCTCAGTGGTGGTCTCAGAGGGAGCGAAGTGGCCAAACGGACGTTTTTTGGCTGAACAAGGTACAAAGGATGCCTTCGGCCATGCACAACTTGGTGGTGCAGCACCTGTAGTTGCCAATATGATCAAAGATGCGTTGGGTTATAAGTTTCACTGGGCTGTAGCGGATTATCTGCAACGCTCGGCCAGGCACATTGCGTCGAAAACCGATGTCGATCAGGCATATGCCTTGGGTAAGGCGGCGGTTGAACTTAGTGTTAATGGTAAAAGTGCCATTATGCCAACGATTATCAGAACATCGGATAATCCCTATACCTGGGAAATCGGTGATGTACCACTGTCTGAAGTGGCAAACGTTGAAAAGTTTATGCCCACTGAGTTTATAAGTGAGGATGGATTTGGCATCACTGAGGATTGCCGACGATATCTTGTACCCTTAATTCAGGGTGAAGACTACCCTCCATATAGGTCTGGTATGCCTTATTATGTAAGACTAAAAAACCGTCCAGTAGCAAAAAAACTGGATTCAAGTTTCAATATTTGATTAAAATTAGGCATAAATAAGGAAAAAATGCTGGTTTTTCAACGGCATGACAAGTAAACTAGCGCCCTTTTCAGCCAGCGGGGATGGTTTTGCCCCTGCTATATAATTTGAGCCACACCTTAACGAGGGATAACTATGTCATATTTAGTTTTTGCGCTGCTTTGCGGCATTTTTGCGATAGCCTACGGGGCCTGGTCTGTACTTTGGATATTGAAGCAACCAGAGGGAAATGAACGCATGCGTGAAATTGCCCTGGCGATCCAACAGGGTGCCTCGGCCTACCTGAACCGCCAGTACACGACAATTAGTATTGTGGGTGCAATATTGTGTATCGCATTGGGTATCGCGCTAGACCTGTATACCGCCATTGGCTTTTTGATTGGCGCAGTATTTTCCGGCGCTGCGGGTTATATCGGCATGAATATCTCGGTCAGATGCAACCTACGCACCGCAGAAGCCGCTAATAGTGGACTTAATGCCGCATTACAAGTTGCATTCCGAGGTGGAGCTATCACAGGAATGTTAGTTGTGGGTCTGGGTCTGCTGGGTGTTGCTGGTTATTACGCCATACTCATTAGTATGGGCCTATCCATGGAGATAGTTCTGCATGCCCTGGTTGGACTGGCATTTGGTAGCTCATTAATCTCTATTTTTGCTCGACTAGGTGGCGGTATTTTTACAAAAGGTGCAGACGTTGGTGCGGATCTAGTAGGTAAAGTGGAAGCGGGTATTCCTGAAGATGATCCACGTAACCCTGCAGTTATAGCCGATAATGTCGGGGATAATGTCGGAGATTGTGCAGGTATGGCTGCCGATTTGTTTGAGACATACGCAGTTACCATAATTGCAACCATGTTGTTGGGTAGTCTGTTGATGCCTAGTGAGGGAAATAATGCGGTTTTATATCCCCTGGTGCTTGGCGGTGTTTCCATTATTGCTTCGGTAATAGGTACATTTTTCGTCAGTGCTAAAGAAGGCGGTTCCATTATGGGGGCGTTATATAAAGGACTGATTGCTGCGGGCGTGTTATCTGCAATTGGTTTTTATTTTGTAACATCAAACATGATGGGCTCAGAGTCATCCGGTCTTTTTGGCTGTACATTAATTGGTTTAGCCTTAACTGCTGCACTAGTGGTGATTACTGAATATTACACCGGTACAGAATTTGCCCCTGTTAAACATATCGCGCAGGCCTCTACTACGGGAGATGCAACGAATATAATTGCTGGCCTGGGTATATCGATGAAATCAACGGCATTACCTGTGATTGCAGTATGCGCCAGTATATATGGTGCGTTTGAGTTAGGTGGCCTTTATGGACTTGCCACTGCGGCAACATCAATGCTATCCATGGCAGGTATAATTGTTGCGTTGGATGCTTACGGTCCAATAACTGACAATGCTGGTGGTATTGCAGAGATGGCCGGGCTTGATGAAAAAATTCGAAATATTACCGATCCGCTTGATGCAGTGGGTAACACCACCAAGGCAGTGACCAAGGGTTACGCCATTGGATCTGCCGGTTTAGCTGCACTGGTTTTGTTTGCAGACTTTACTCACAGTCTAGACGCCGCCAATAAACTTGTAGAGTTTCGTCTCGATGATCCCGCAGTAATAATTGGTTTGTTTATAGGCGGTTTGATTCCTTACCTATTCGGTGCCATGGCCATGGAGGCCGTAGGTCGTGCAGCAGGTTCAGTTGTAGTTGAGGTAAGGCGGCAGTTCAAAGAAATACCTGGAATAATGGAAGGGACCACCAAGCCAGATTATTCTCGGGCAGTGGATATGTTGACCAAATCTGCAATCAAAGAAATGATTGTTCCTTCTTTATTACCTGTGTTGGTCCCTGTTGTTATAGCGTTTGGTATGGAGGCGTTAATGGGTGACGGTGCAGGGGCCAAGGCACTGGGCGGTCTTCTGGTAGGTACCATCATTACAGGAATATTTGTCGCCATATCCATGACCGTTGGTGGTGGTGCCTGGGACAATGCCAAGAAATATATTGAAGATGGGAACTTTGGCGGTAAAGGTAGTGACGCACACAAGGCTTCAATTACTGGAGATACTGTAGGCGACCCTTACAAAGATACCGCTGGACCGGCTATTAACCCGCTGATTAAGATTATGAATATAGTTGCGTTGCTGATAGTGCCTTTGATCTAATATATCTTGTAGCGTGAGGAGTTAGGCCTTGTAGCCTTACTCCTCACGCTATTTGTATCTTATCTAGATAATTGGGGGTTCCCTGGGTATTAACTCATCAGTAGAGGGATCGAGTTCGTTTTGAAGTTCTTCAACCTGTTCAGCGACCCCGGTTGCACTACTAAACTGGGCAATATGAAATAATGCCTCGCCTTCATTTACTAAGGGGATATTGGTCCTGCCAATAATTATGCCTTTGGTTGTGGCCCTTACTTCTTTTTCAATATCGCCAAAAGGATCAGAGATGTAACCCATTAATTCATTCTTGTCTACTGTGGCACCCAGTGTCTTCATGGTTCGAAGAATACCGCTTTGTGGTGCCCTGACCCAGGTACTGGATTTTGCCACCAATGGGTCATAGGTTTTTCTTGTTTTTAGCAATTTGGGAAGCATACTAATTTCACGCATAACGGAAATTATACCGTTTACCCCCCCTCTTATTGAGGCCTCATCGAACCTTAATGCCTCGCCCGCTTCATATACTATTACGGTTACGCCAATTTTTTCTGCGGATTCCCTTAGAGAACCACCAACAATACTGGTATTAAGAATTACCGGCATGGAGAATGCTCGGGCTATACGCTCGGTTTCAGGGTCATCCATCAGTGCCCGTATTTGCGGCAGATTATCTCGGTGTATTGCCGCGGTGTGAAGATCGATACCATGTGTGCATCGTGAGACGATTTCTTGCAGAAAAACATTAGCCATACGTGATGCGAGTGAACCGGATTCTGTCCCTGGAAAAGATCGGTTTAGATCTCTCCGGTCTGGTAGGTATCGGGTCTGATTTATAAATCCATATATATTGACGACGGGAACGGATATCAATGTCCCTTTTATGTTGTTTACTCGTTTATGTTTGAGTATGCGGCGAATGATTTCTACACCATTAATTTCATCACCATGTATTGCGCCAGATAAAAATAACACCGGGCCGTCTTTCTTGCCATGGACGACATGGATCGGTAAGGTTATTCCCGTATGGGTGTATAAATCAGGGACCTTTATATTAGCCGTTGCTCTCTCGCCTGGCTTTATAGTTATACCCCCAATCTCAAAAGCTTCACGCACCGTTATTGGCCGCCTTTGGTCTTGGTTTTTCCGACCTTGGCATTCTTTTCCAGATACTGAATGATGATGCTGGCAATATCCTTACCCGTTGCCTTTTCAATGCCTTCTAGTCCAGGTGATGAGTTGACCTCCATCACCAGTGGTCCACGACTGGAACGAAGTATGTCTACGCCACAGACATTTAATCCCATAGTGTTGGCCGCTTTTAACGCCGTTAAGCGTTCCTCTTTGGTAATAGTGACTATTTTAGCTGAGCCACCACGATGGATATTGGATCTAAATTCGCCCTCTTTGCCCTGGCGCTGCATTGCCGCCACCACCCTTTCGCCTACCACAAAACAACGAATATCTGATCCGCCAGACTCTTTGATAAATTCCTGTACCAGGACACTGGCCTTCAAGCCAAGGAATGATTCGATAACACTTTCTGCGGCCTTTTGGGTTTCAGCCAACACTACACCTATGCCCTGGGTACCTGATAATAATTTAATAACTAAAGGTGCCCCACCCACCATTTTTATAAGATCATCGATATCATCTGGCTTGTTTGCAAAACCGGTTATTGGAATGCCTATACCCTTTCTGGAAAACAGCTGGCATGCACGAAGTTTATCTCTAGAACGACTGATAGCAACCGATTCATTAAGAGGATATACCCCTCCCATTTCAAATTGTCTAAGCACTGCAGTTCCATAGAATGTAACGGATGCGCCTATCCGGGGAATCACAGCATCAAATCCATCCATAACCTTTCCTTTGTAATGTATCTCAGGTTTTCGTGAGGTTATATTCATATAACAATGCAAGGCATCCAGGGTGATTATCTCGTGGCCACGAGATTTTGCCGCTACAACAAGACGTTTGGTGGAATAGAGCTTTGGGTTCCTGGAAAGCAGTGCGATTTTTATAGCTGTTGTCCTTTATTTAATATTGTCGTAAATTTTTCTGAGTCCACGCCCAGTTAAATATGATGCAGAGGGATCAATAGTGATCTTGCTATGGATTATTGCTGTACGACCCAGCAACATTTTAAACATCATGTTTTCACGGTTGGTAAGGGTGATCTCAATATTCCATTTATGACTTCCTATGCAGACAGGTGATGTAATAACATATCTCTCTTCAGTATGACCGCCTGAGTCTTTTACAATGCGTGAATCTATTACGGCGGCCTCACATACTAGTTCTATATCTCTTTTGTTTCTCAAGGGATGCAGCCAGAAACGGACAAAATCTAACCCATTATTATTAAATGGCTCGATTTTAAACGTATGTAAAGCTGAGGTTCTTGCGCCAGTGTCAACTTTTGCCTTTATAGCTGGAATGCCCAATTCAGGTAAAGCAATCCATTCCCTCCAGCCTAAAATGAGATTATCGGAAGAAGTTGTTTCTGGTGAGGTAGTGACTCCCGTAATTGATTGAGAGCCCGTCATAATAAAGGAATTAAATTTAACATCGCTAATACTCGCTTACATCTTGATGATATACAACTGATGTTATAATAATTTTATTGTTGCCAGTGACAATAAACGTCTGGTGTCTGGTAGTGGCAAACCCATTACACCAGAGTAACTTCCTTCGAAACGCTTGATAAATCCTGCCGCTTGATCCTGAATGCCATATGCCCCGGCTTTATCCAATGGCAGGAACTTTTTTACATATTGCTCACATTCTATTTTATCAATATTTCTGAACCTTACTCGACTTATATTGAGAAGTTGATTTGGTGTTTCAATCAGTAGTACCACAGCTGTATATACAGCATGTTCTCGATTTGATAATGACATAAGCATATCAATCGCTTCAGCATGTGTGCTGGGTTTGCCAAGAATTATATTGTTGCATATCACCTCAGTATCAGCGCTCAAAACTGGAATAGATGAAGACAACTTTTGCCGTGCTTGCATGGCTTTTTCCAGGGATATGCGTAAAACATATTCGCTGGGCGACTCATTTATTCCTGGAGTCTCGTCTACGTCAACCTCTATTGTTTCGAATTCTTTGGTTAATTTAGACAAAAGCATTCTTCGCCTGGGGGACCTGGATGCGAGATAGAATTTGCACATAAATATTATTTCAGTTGAAAACTGAGAATATCAATTCACCTAAGAACAATTTTCGATTGTTCATTCTCTATGATATGGATGGTTTTTTAGAATACACCAGGCGCGATAGATTTGTTCAATAAGAAAGACTCTGACGAGGGCATGAGGAAGGGTGTAGTCAGACAATGACCATTTTTCATTTGCAGCTTCTATCACAGAATTATCTAAACCATCCGGGCCACCAATTATAAAACAGGTATCTTGTCCTGTATTCATCCACTGTTTCATTTTTTCTGAAAAATTAACTGTAGTTTGTTTATCTCCTCGCTCATCCAAAACAACAATGTGATAATTTTCTGGTATGTCTTTCAATATGACAAGAGCCTCTTTTTTTACAATCTTATCTATTGATATATTTTTGCCTCGCCTGGCTGGAGGAATCTCCATTAGCTTGAGATTTAGCTCGTGGGGCAATCGCTTAAGGTATTCCTGGTACCCACTTCGTACCCATGCAGGTACTTTTTTGCCAACAGAAATTATGTTTATCTTAATCAATTAGACAATGACTGATCACCGGGACTGTCTAGAGACCAGAGCTTTTCCAATTGGTAGTGGTCACGAGTGGATTGCTGCATGACATGAACGACTATATCTCCCAGATCGATAAGAACCCATTCTCCCATGTCTTGCCCTTCTGTGCCGATTACATGGGTATTATATTTTTTAGCAGTTTCAATAATTTTATCTGCAAGTGCCCTGACATGTGTGTTGGAGCGTCCGCTGGCAATTATCATATAATCTGTAAACGATGCAATTTCCTTAACATCCAGGGTTACAATCTTGTTGGCTTTAAGATCATCAAGTGACAATTCAAGTTTCTTACATAAACCTTCTGACGTATTATTTTTTTTAATAGATTTTTTCATTAGTTATAAATTCTAGTACATTGTCTGGTAGTAAAAACTTTATTGAATTATTTGACTGCATAAGTTCTCTAATTTGGCTTGATGATATATCCAGCGCCGGGACATCCTGTTTGAGTATTTTTCCATGTAGTGAGTTATGTATGTTCTCCTTAAGAGATATTTTCCTGGATTCGTAAAAGGTTTTTAGCCTTTCCTTCTTGATAACTTGCTGTGTATTCGGTCTATTGGTAATTATTATATGCGCAAAACCGGCTATTTTTTGCCACTCTTTCCAAGTATCGAATTCCTGAAATGCATCCATGCCGATTATCAGGCAAATCGATCGCTCGCAATAAGTTTCCCTCAGTTCTTTAAGTGTATCAATTGTATAGCTAGTATTATTACGTTTAATTTCAATGTCTGTCACCTCTAGACCCTTTATACCTTTAGTTGCCAGTTGAAGCATTTGGTAACGTTGATTTGCACTGGCCTGTAGAGGTGCACGATGGGAAGGAAGATTTAGCGGAACAAATATCACTTTTTCCAATTCCAAACTTTGCTTGCATTCCAGTGCTAGCCTCAGGTGTCCATAATGTACCGGGTCAAATGAACCTCCAAGTATACCTATAGGCTTACTCATAAGGGACGGTTAAATATTGTAAATAATAAAGAAACAAAATTAATAACAGTAGCCGTTAGATTAGATTTTTACTGGCGACGATATTTTACTTTCTAATATGACCATCACCAATGACTATAAATTTTTGTGAAGTCAGTCCTTCTAGTCCCACAGGACCTCGCGCATGAAATTTATCTGTACTGATCCCAATTTCAGCGCCAAGGCCGTATTCATAACCATCAGCAAACCGGGTTGATGCATTAACTATAACCGAACTGGAATCTACTTCTGACATAAATCTTCTTGCATGTTCAAAGTCATTGGTGACGATAGTATCTGTATGTTTGGATCCATATTTATCTATGTGATCGATCGCCTCATCAAGTCCAGGTAATATTTTCAAAGACATGATCGGCGCCAGATACTCAGTTGCATAATCCTCGTTTGTTGCAAGTTTTATCTCGGGCAATATTTTTTTTGATAACTCACAGCCACGTATTTCGACTCCGGCCTTCTCATACATAGGGCCGAGTTTGGCAAGGACAGCTTCCGCAATCGAATCGGCAATTAACAGACATTCCATTGCATTACACACGCCATAACGCTGAGTTTTAGCATTGTAGGCGATATCAACACCTTTCTGTATATCTGCTTTATCATCAATATAAACGTGACATATTCCATCCAGGTGCTTTATTACAGGCATCAACGCCTGCTCGCTGACTCGTTGAATCAGGCTTTTACCTCCACGGGGAATAATGACATCAATATAATTCGGGAGTTGTAACATTATTCCTACCGCTTCCCGGTCGGTAGTTTCGATAACTTGAACCGCGTCTTCAGGTAATCCTGATTCCTTCAGTCCACGGCGTATGCAAATTGCAATCGCCTGGTTTGAATGAATTGCCTCGGATCCGCCTCGCAGGACAGTTGCATTTCCGGCCTTCAAGCACAGTCCCGCTGCGTCGGCAGTAACATTTGGTCTGGATTCATAAATGATTCCAACTACCCCTAGTGGCACACGCATTTTACCTACCTGTATTCCGCTAGGACGGTAATTCATGTCCGTAATTTCACCCACAGGGTCTGGAAGGGCTGCAATTTGTCGAAGACCCTCTGCCATAGAAGCTATTGTTGCTGGCGTAAGCTCCAGTCGATCCAGCATTGCAGAATCAATGTTATCTTTTGCCTTTTTCATATCTATAACATTGGCAGTAATAAGGTCATTACTACTGTCCAGAATGATGTTTGCAATGCACGCCAGTGCGGCATTTTTTTTGCCTGTACTTACACGGGCCATGAGACGCGACGCTATTCGTGCTCGTTTGCATGTATCATTTATATATTCTTTTATAATCATGACTAATCGATTTATTTTTTTCTAACGCGTGTAAGGAGATAATCTTGCTGCATTACTTTATTCCGCCAATACGAAAAAGAAGTTGTTCCATTTGCTCCCAAGGGTTATTTTTTAAAACTCCTTTTAATGATTTATCGATGGTTATTGCTTCCTGAAGTAAAGAACCAAGGCATTGGTCATCAAATCGACTAAGAACGGCGTTTATAGCAGTCTGTCGCTGATACCAGACCCTGTGGTCATTAAATACTCGATCCCTGGGTATTCCTCTGGCTATATGGGCCGAAATTGAACATATCCTGCGCAATTCCCACATTATAGCCCCATAAATGATGATTGGTTCGGTTCCTTCCTGACGCAATCCCCTCAGCATATTAATAATTCTTGATCCTTTGCCCCGTAGTGCATACTCAATTAAAGAGAATACATCATACCTTGAGCTATTTATGACGGTATCCTGAATATCGGCAAGGGTGATTTCTTCTTTTTCCAATATTAAACAAAGCTTTTCAATTTCCTGTTGCGTTGCAAGTAGATTCCCTTCTGTACGTTGTGCGATGAGATCAGCTGCATTTCGTTCAATAATTTTACCTTTTAGCTTTAACCTGCGGCAAATCCATTCAGGTAATTTTGAGTTATCGATCGGGCGTATTTGTATTATCGCACCAATTTTGTCTATTGCCTTGCACCAGCGTGAATCCAACATCCTCTTATCCAGCTTATTTATATTGATCAGTAGTACATTATCTTTTGAGGCATTTTCAGCGTAGGCGATAAGCGCCTCGCTTCCAGGTTTTCCGGGCGTATGCTGCGCCATTCGTAATTCTATCAATGTGGAAGAAGAGAAAAGACCCATATTGGCATTTTCCTGTAGCAGCAAACCCCAGTCAAAACCAGTCTCGACGATTAGAACTGAACGATCAGCCCCTGTTTCTCTTGCATATTGTCTTATTTGATCTGATGCCTCCATGGCTTGCAGCGGTTCATCCCCGCCAATAAGGTAAATTGGCAAGAGTCCGTTGCGCTGCAGGTTAGAAGATAATTGTTCGGCTGATAGTCGCATTTGATTATCGTTAGCTATGGTGACAATGTGTTAATCCGACGAATTACTTGAGCAGCAGCCTGAATTGTCATTTCATCTTCAAGTGATTGACGTTCAGATTCCGAGCCGAGTACCGCTTGATCATCAAATGCATAATCGCGAGTAATCCTTATTCGTTGGTTCGTTATTCGTTCATTTTTTTCTTTATCTGTAACCGTCATTCTTACTGATAATAAAATTTGATATTCCTCTATCTTACCGGTAATAGCAGAAACGCTGAGGACAGATTGGACTATAGACGGGTCTGAGAGTTGAACCGCAAAATCAGCCTCTCCACTCGAGGAAGAAATGCCAACCCCCATCAGAGACAATTGTTTTCTGACCTCACGACCAACAGCGGAGGCATTTGCATCGATTACATATACGCTTGATATATTTGTCTCGACGCCTTGCTGTGTCCCGCGTAAATGAAATCCACAGGAGGACATAGAAATCAGGAGTACAGCGATTAGGGATTTAAGGTAATAGATTCGCATGTTCATTGAGAATTATAATTAAATTTTTCCAGATTTAGAGGACTATATTAACCAGACGCCCAGGGACCACTATTGTTTTTTTGATAACCTTGTTCAGCAAGAAACGGCTTACATTAACATCTGATATTGCCATAGACTTTATTAACTCATCTTCAGCGTCAACAGGAATTGTAATTTTGCCTCTAAGTTTACCATTAACCTGAACTACCATCTCTATTTCATCACGGACCATTGCCTCCTTGTCTGCCTTTGGCCAGGGTGCGTCCATGATTAGTCCGGTATGACCTAATTCGGTCCAGAGAGCTTGGGTAATATGGGGCACTATAGGTGACATTAATAAAACAGTACATTCCAATCCTTCGCGGAGGATTGTCTGATTAACAGTACAGGCATGGTCCAGACGCGTAAGAACATTTAACAGTTCCATTAGCGCTGCAATCGCTGTGTTAAATGTATAACGTCGGCCTATGTCATCATTTACCTTTACAACTGTTTCATGTATCTTTCGGCGCGCTGATTGTTGCTCGCTATTAAGATTTTCATTAGTAATTTTTGAAACATTTCCCAACGATATTACCTCATGTGCAAATTTCCATAAACGTTTCAGAAATTTGAATGCACCGTCAACGCCTGCATCTGACCACTCCAGAGTTTGTTCCGGTGGCGAGGTGAACATCATAAATAATCTCGCGGTATCTGCGCCGTAGTTTTCGATTAAAGACTGAGGGTCCACGCCATTGTTTTTTGACTTGGACATGGTGCCTATACCCCCATATTCAACACTCGTACCATCACTCATGAGATTAGCGCCCGTACGGTTTCCATTGTTATCACGGGTTACCTCAATCTCTCCAGGATTAAAGTATTTGATTCGGCTACCCTCAGTTTTTTTGTAATAAATATCGTTTAATACCATGCCCTGAGTTAGAAGATTTGAAAAAGGCTCGCTTATGTCGATAAGAGAAAGGTCGCGCATAACCTTGGTCCAAAATCGTGAATAGAGTAAATGCAGGATGGCATGTTCTATACCCCCGATATATTGATCAACTGGCATCCAGTACTTTGTTCGTTCGTCAACCATGTTGTTCGACTGATCGGCGCAGCAAAATCTGAGGTAATACCACGAGGAGTCGACAAAGGTATCCATGGTATCAGTTTCCCTTCTTGCCTCTCCGCCACACTTGGGGCATAGGCACTGATAAAAGTCTAAATATTTACCTAGCGGATTACCCGAGCCATCCGGCACCAAATCTTCAGGTAATTTTATTGGTAAATTTTCGTCGGCAACAGGAACATCACCGCAGTTATCGCAATAGATGATTGGTATAGGGCATCCCCAGTAACGTTGACGCGATATTCCCCAATCTCTTAATCGAAATTGAATGCGTTTTTTGCCTAGACCCTTTTGTTCCAGGGTATCTGTAATTGCGTGTACTGCTTGCTTGAACTCAAGTCCTGAGTATTCTCCGGAGTTAATAGTTATTCCATATTCTATATATGCCTCTTCTAAAGGAAGATTTAGTTCGATCTCTTTTGGTCTTATCACAGCAACGATAGGCAGTGCATACTGGGTGGCAAATTCAAAGTCACGTTGGTCATGTGCTGGCACGGCCATAACGGCACCTTCGCCATATCCCATTAAGACATAGTTGGCGACCCATACTGGAAGCTTGTTGCCGGTCAGAGGGTGTATTACAAAAAGGCCAGTATCCATCCCTTGCTTTTCCTGGGTAGCGAGATCTGCTTCCATAACAGCCCCATGACTGCATTCATCAATAAATGTTTGTAACCCAGGGTTGTCTTTTGCTGCCAGTTTTGCCATGGGATGCTCAGCGGCAACGGCGACATAGGTCGCCCCAAGTAATGTATCAGCGCGGGTAGTGAAGACACGAAGTACTGCATCACCTTCGGTGTGGGGAAAGCCAATCTCAACGCCTTCGCTCCTGCCTACCCAGTTTGCTTGCATGGTCTTAACACGTTCCGGCCAACCAGGTAATTTGTTAAGGTCGTCTAATAACTCATCTGCATAGGCGGTAATTCTCATGTAGTACATGGGAATTTCCCTTTTTTCAATTTCAGCCCCCGTGCGCCAACCGCGACCATCAATTACCTGTTCGTTGGCAAGAACTGTTTGATCAACCGGGTCCCAATTAACTATCCCAGTGGTTTTATAAACCAGTCCTTGCTCCAGCATGCGAAGAAATAACCATTGATTCCATTTGTAATAATCTGGCTGACAGGTAGCCA
>JBNMOP010000039.1:0-22737 GCA_051275005.1 Gammaproteobacteria bacterium
AGTCCGTTAAGCCATTCTCAGCATCCTCTAACCAATCAGGAACGGCTGCACATAAACGCGTATGTTGTTGGGGAGCGACCAGGCCATACTCAGCCACCAAGCCGCGTATTTGATTGGCCTTCGCTTTACGGTGACTCATCAGCTCACTTCGGATACGGTGTGCCGCTTGTATGTCTTGTTGATAAACGGTTTTGATTTGCACATAGCGCATAGTGGGACGGCTCATGGCTTCACAGATGGCCTCGGCATCGTTGGCATCATTCTTATTGCTCTTCACATAGGGTTTCACAAACTGTGGGGGGATCAGTTTCACGGTAACTCCCCCTTGATTGCAGCTCACGTCCCCAATGATGGGCGCCTGAACAAGCTTCCATACCCACTTCACAGCCCGGTTCTATCGTATCAAGCAAGGTCTTTAACCACTTATCACGGGTTAAACGGCGCTTCAAGAGCGCCTTGCCTTGCCGGTCAGTTGCGTGTAATTGAAAAACATTTTTTGCCAAATCGACACCTACTCGACTAATCTTCATAGTGGACTCCTCCGTATTCGTTAACTTGTGTTAGTGATACAAGTTTGGCACATTGCGATGCCGTTAGATGAGGAGGAGTCCATCCCATTGCTATTGGCATATTCTGTTGAAAAACTAAAAAATCTGAAGATGCTAAATTTCAGTCAAGATCCTATTACATCGAAAGTACGATACATATATCGTGCATTGCCACACCAGAGGATCTTCATCGTGAATTCTAACATTACAAATGATCCACCACGTCTTCAAAATTTTAATCGCTTAAACGGATAATGCTTCTTCAATCGTCCTGCAAAAAAAAGAGTTTTTCAACAGAATAGGCACAAAGCAGACCTTAAAATCAGATTTTCACCAATGACCTGACTAACGTCCGCTTTAGAGTGTAAAGCTGACCTTAGAAGTAGGGCAGTCTACCCCCCATAACAACCTTCTATATATAATGTATATATAATGAGTTGTTACCTAAAACAGATTTTGCTTAGATACGGTTTGGGCAATCAGACTGAGAGTGTTTATAGTATTGGCTCCTCGGGACGGGCTCGAACCGCCGACCTAGTGATTAACAGTCACCCGCTCTACCAACTGAGCTACCGAGGAATTACTAGGAGGCGTATGGTACTGATGCATCCTAATTGGGTCAACTGACAGTATCAAATACCTGATCAGTTTTTGCAAAATCAGGCATAATCTACCTAGTTTATTTAAATAAAATTATAATGGCAGCCTATAGCCGTCGTCCGAATATGACACAACAATTTGAATTGCAGACAGATTTTAAACCAGCTGGTGATCAACCAGAGGCAATTTTCAATTTAGTTGAAGGTCTTGAAAATGGACTGTCTCATCAAACTCTATTAGGCGTAACCGGCTCTGGCAAGACGTATACGGCTGCTAATATTATCCAGAGATTGCAACGTCCAACTCTAATACTGGCACCAAACAAGACCCTGGCCGCCCAATTGTACGGTGAGATGCGGGATTTTTTCCCAAATAATTCGGTTGAATATTTTGTCTCTTATTATGATTATTACCAACCGGAGGCATACGTTCCCTCTTCTGATACCTATATAGAAAAAGATTCCTCAATTAATGAACATATCGAACAGATGCGCCTTTCTGCTACCAAGGCCCTTATGGAGCGCTCAGATACTATTATTGTTGCAACAGTATCTGCCATTTATGGATTAGGAGACCCTCAAACTTATCTAAAAATGGTTATGCATCTGGATAGAGGAGACCATATTGACCAGAGAGAAATCCTCCGTAGATTGGCTGAAATGCAATATTCCAGGAATGAAATTGATTTGCATCGGGCTACCTATAGGGTTAGGGGAGATGTTATCGATATATTTCCTGCAGAGTCAGAGAAAAATGCAATACGATTAGAATTATTTGATGATCAAATCGAAGGTATATCATTATTCGATCCCCTAACTGGTGAAATAAAGATTAAGATTCCCAGGGTCACAATATTTCCAAAAACACATTATGTAACAGATCGTCAGACATTGCTTAACGCGCTTGATCAAATTAAGTTGGAATTGTCAGATCGTCTTCAGTTTTTAAAAGATGCTAATAAACTGGTTGAGGCACAACGCTTGGAACAGAGGACAAAATTTGATTTGGAAATGATTGTAGAAATAGGCTATTGCACAGGGATAGAAAATTATTCTCGTTATCTTTCTGGTAGAAACCCTGGTGAACCTCCCCCGACTTTATTTGATTATCTGCCAGATAATGCACTATTATTTGTCGATGAGAGTCATGTCACGATTCCTCAATTAGGTGCAATGTACAAAGGCGATCGATCCAGAAAAGAAAATCTGGTCAATTATGGCTTCAGACTCCCCAGTGCCCTGGATAACAGACCATTACGATTTGATGAGTTTGAACAACTTGCTCCACAAACAATCTTCATTTCAGCAACACCAAGATCTTATGAACGAGAAAAGTCCGATCAAATTGTCGAACAAGTAGTAAGGCCAACGGGACTTGTTGATCCTATTGTAGAAATTCGTCCAGTGATGTCTCAAGTAGATGATTTACTATCTGAAATCAATATCAGAGTGAAACTCAAAGAGAGGGTGTTGGTTACAACACTTACCAAACGAATGTCTGAAGACCTATCGGACTACCTGGCAGAGCATAATATTAAAGTCAGGTATTTGCATTCAGATATTGATACGGTAGAAAGAGTTGAAATACTCAGGGATTTACGCTTAGGTATCTTTGATGTGTTGGTAGGAATAAACCTGCTACGCGAAGGACTTGATTTGCCTGAAGTATCTCTGGTTGCCATTTTGGATGCAGATAAAGAAGGATTTTTACGTTCTGAAACAACATTGATCCAGACCATAGGCAGGGCAGCAAGGAATTTGAATGCTAAAGCTATTATGTATGCTGATGTTATGACAGGGTCTATCCAAAGGGCGTTAGCAGAAACTGACAGGAGAAGAATTAAGCAGTTGGAGTATAATAAGTTGCATAATATCACCCCGAGAGGGATTAAAAAGGGGGTGAGTGACATTATGGAAGGTGCCTCAAGTGAAAAATCCAGAGCAAAAAAACTTAACCAGATTGCTGAGAGTAGAAACCCATATATAGGTATGAAGCCTGCAGTCTTGACGAAGAAAATTAAGCAACTCGAAAAAAACATGTATGAAAATGCAAAAAATCTGGAGTTTGAAGAGGCAGCTAGAATCAGGGATGAAATTACAAGAATTCAAGACGCAGAACTGGAGATTATAAATTGAAACCTGGGAAAAAATCGATGAGTAATGAAGAGAAGAAAGAGAAATTAAGAGAGAGTGCGCTTGAGTATCACCGTAGTTATCCGCCTGGAAAACTTGCAATTCAGGCCACTAAACCATTGGCTAATCAACATGATTTGGCACTAGCTTACACACCCGGTGTCGCTATTGCCTGTGAAGAAATAGAAAAATCGCCTGAACAAGCCGCATTTATGACCAGTAGGGCAAATCTGGTGGCTGTGATAACCAACGGCACTGCCGTGTTGGGTTTGGGTGCGATTGGTCCACTGGCTGCCAAACCAGTTATGGAGGGCAAAGCTGTACTGTTTAAGAAATTTTCCGGAATTGATGTGTTTGATATTGAAATTGATGAACGTGATCCAGACAAACTTGTGGAAATTATTGCCAGTCTTGAACCCACATTCGGTGGCATAAATCTGGAAGATATCAAAGCACCTGAATGTTTCATGGTTGAACAGAAATTAAAAGAACGATTAAAAATACCAGTATTTCACGATGATCAGCACGGTACGGCAATAATCGTTGGGGCCGCTGTCATTAATGGTTTGCGGATAGTAAATAAGGATATTGGAAAGGTAAAACTAGCTGGTTCGGGGGCTGGTGCGGCTGCAATTGCTTGTTTAGATTTACTGGTTGGTTTGGGTATGAAACGTGAAAATATTTTTATCTCAGATTCTAGAGGCATCATATGGGAAGGTCGTGATGAAAATATGGATCCCTCCAAGGCACGTTATGCCCAGAAAACTGATGCCAGGGTACTGGATGATGTTATGGAGGGTGCAGACATATTTCTTGGGCTTTCCGGACCTGGCGTGGTTAATAAAGAGATGGTTAGAAAAATGGCAAAGCAACCCATTATTCTTGCACTTTCAAATCCGGATCCAGAAATTTTACCCGAAGATGCCCTAGAGGTCCGGCCCGATGCCATTATGGCAACAGGTCGGTCTGATTATCCGAATCAGGTGAACAATGTTCTTTGTTTTCCGTATATTTTTCGTGGCGCACTCGATGTTGGCGCCACAACAATTAATGATGAAATGAAAATTGCCTGTGTACACGCAATTGCAGATCTTGCCACGGTGGAACCATCAGATATTGTGGCCAAGGCATATGGTGGAAGTAATCTCAAATTTGGACCGGATTACCTTATTCCCAAACCTTTTGATCCACGATTGATAGTCAGGATTGCCCCAGCGGTAGCAAAGGCGGCAATGGAAAGCGGCGTGGCAACCCGTGAAATACCCGATTTAAAAGTATATAGACAAAAGCTATTACAGTTTATCTTTCAAACAGGGACGTTAATGAATCCGGTGTTTGATCAGGCTAAACATGATCCGAAAAAGGTAGTTTATGCAGAAGGGGAACATCGTAATGTATTGCAAGCCGTACAACAGGTAGTTGACGAAGGGATTGCCATACCAATTTTGATTGGTAGACCCAATATTATTACTAAGCGTATCAAAGAACTGGGTTTGCGAATCCAGGAAGGCAAGGACTTTGAAATTGTCAGTCCACTCTATGACAAGCGATTTAATCTGTATTGGAAGATGTACCATGAATTAATGGGTAGAAACGGTGTCTCACCTGCTGAGGCGAAGACCATAGTTCGTACCAAAAACACCGTCATTGCTGCATTGATGCTTAAGCGTAACGAGGTCGATGCTATGCTCTGCGGTGCGGAAGGTCGGTTTATCAATCACCTGCGTTATATCCGGGAAATTATCGATATGCAAAAAGGTGTGTCGTCTCTAGCAACTGTGATAGCCGTAGTACTCCCTAGTGGCCTATTTTTCCTTTGTGATACCCATGTCACACCAAATCCAACAGTGGACGAGATCGTGGCAAATACCTTACTGGCGGCAAAAACTGTTCAAGAATTTGGTATCAAACCACGTATTGCTCTACTTTCCCACTCCAGCTTTGGTTCTCGTAATAATCGTGCAGCGCGAAAAATGCGCCAAGCTACGCAGATATTGCGAGATATGGATACAAACCTGGTGGTGGAGGGGGAAATGCATGCTGATGCCGCACTTTCGGATGAGATTAGAAACAGCGCCTTTCCAAATTCACGCTTAAAAGGCAAAGCAAACCTATTCATCATGCCAAATATCGACGCGGCACACATCACATACAATCTATTAAAAATGGTTGGTGGAGGTGTAACAGTAGGTCCAATATTAGTTGGAAATACAAGACCTGCGCATATTCTAACCAGTTCAGTTACTGTCCGAGGGATTATTAATATGACTGCGCTTGCTGTTGTTGAAGCTCAGGATCAGATAGATCAAATAGCACTTTGTTGATTAGTTAAAGACTGCTAGTTTAATGAAGCGCGTAGTAGGGCGATAAATTTTTGAATAACCATGATAAATAATACCTTGTCATAATATTATTACTGGTATTTAAATTTTTGAGCCTATGGATCGTAAACTGCAACGTATTACACATTTAAGACGTATAAATATTAGAATGGCTAATCTTTATAAAAAACACTATTAGCTTTGATTTTATTGTACTTTTTCTGTATCCTTAGCGCCCTTAATTAACAGGCGCGTAGCTCAGCTGGTTAGAGCATCGCCATGACATGGCGAGGGTCGTTGGTTCGAATCCAATCGCGCCTACCAACACCACTTCAAGCACACGGTTGTGCTTGTTTAACATCTCTTTTAACAAGTGGCCTTTTGTGGGGGCCACCACTGAGAGAAATGGTTTAAAAATGCCTCAAATTACACTCCCTGACGGTAGTCAACGTCAATATGACAATCCTGTCTCTATTCTGGAGATTGCAAACGATATCGGACCCGGATTGGGAAAGGCTGCAATCGCTGGAGAAATTGACAATCGATTGTTTGATGTTTCACACATATTAGAATCTGATTACCACTTACGCATCATTACCGAAAAAGACCCTGAAGGATTAGAGATCATTCGTCATTCCTGTGCACACTTAATGGCACAAGCTGTAAAAAGGTTATATCCAGAAGCACAGGTCACCATAGGCCCGGTTATCGAGGATGGTTTTTTTTATGATTTCGCTTACGAACGACCGTTTACACCTGAAGATCTTGAGGCAATTGAAGCAAAAATGTTTGAAATAGCTAAAGAAGATCTACAGGTAACCCGCAAAATATTATCACGTAATGATGCCGTCGATTTTTTTCATGAATTGGGTGAAGATTATAAGGCGCAAATAATTGAAGCTATTCCCGATAATGAAAAGTTATCACTTTATCAACAGGGAGAGTTCACTGATCTATGTCGAGGTCCCCATGTGCCTAATACAGGAAAGTTAAAGGCATTTAAATTGACCAAACTAGCGGGTGCTTATTGGCGTGGGGATTCACGAAATGAAATGCTACAACGTATTTATGGTACGGGATGGCCAGATAAAAAAATACTAAGACAATATTTAAACCGTCTGGCTGAAGCGGAAAAACGCGACCATCGCAAGATCGCAAGAAAACTCGATTTATTGCATTTTCAGGAAGAAGCACCGGGTATGGTATTTTGGCATGAAAAAGGATGGACAATATATCGGATCATAGAAAATTATATTCGAGACAGGGTTGAAGATGCAGGATATCAGGAAATTCATACGCCATTAATCATTGACCGTATTTTGTGGGAAAAATCAGGCCATATATCCAAATTTGGTGACGATATGTTCATGACCAATTCAGAAAACCGTGAATATGCTATAAAACCTATGAATTGCCCTGCACATATCCAGGTTTTTAACCAGGGCATGAAGAGTTATAGAGACCTTCCATTAAGAATGGCAGAGTTTGGTGCATGTCATCGTAATGAGTTATCAGGTGCATTGCATGGTCTTATGCGTGCCAGGGGATTTACACAAGATGATGCCCATATATTTTGTCGAGAGAATCAAATTCAGGAAGAAGTCACTGCATTTATGGACTTGTTATTCTCAGTTTATAAAGATTTTGGATTCGAAGAAGTCATTATTAAGTTATCTACTAGACCAGAAAATCGTGTTGGTGATGATGATATCTGGGACAAGGCCGAAAAAGCTCTAGAATTGGCCTTAAATGCGATGGATTTGAAATGGGTATTGCAACCAGGTGAAGGGGCTTTTTATGGCCCAAAAATTGAATTTTCTTTGAAAGATTCAATAGGGCGTATTTGGCAATGTGGTACTATACAGGCTGATTTTTCCATGCCGGGTAGACTCGGAGCCAGTTATATTGATGAAAATAGCCAGAAACAGACACCGGTCATGTTGCATAGGGCTATCTTGGGTTCAATGGAACGATTTATTGGTATATTAATAGAAAATTATGCTGGATCTTTTCCAGTTTGGTTATCACCAATTCAGGTTGTAGTGATATCCATTTCGGATAATCAAGCTGAATATGTAAAAATAATTTCAAAAACACTCAAAAATCTAGGTTTCAGAGTGGAATCCGACTTGAGAAATGAGACAATCGGCCTTAAAATCCGCGAGCACGCAATGCAACGGACCCCCTATCAATTAATAGTGGGTGCAAAAGAAGTAGAAATGAATACTGTCGCTGTGCGGACACGAGACGGTGAGGACCTGGGTGCAATTGATCTGGATTCATTTATTAAACGCCTGAATAAAGATATCGCGTACCGTGGTTGTAAAATCTAAGGAGAGGGGTAAAAAATATCGTAGCCGAAAAGCAGAATCGTTTAAATGAAGAAATAGTTATACCTAATGTCCGATTGATCGGAGTGGATGGTGAACAAATCGGAATCGTAGCGACAAGTGAAGCGTTAAAGCTAGCTGAGGATGCTGGCTTTGACCTAGTAGAAATCGTTCCAACTTCAGAGCCTCCGGTATGCAGGATTATGGATTTTGGTAAATTTCTATTTGATCAGAATAAGAAAAAACATGCTGCAAAACGTAAACAAAAACAGATTCAAATTAAAGAAATTAAATTTAGGCCTTCAACAGAAGATGGTGATTATGAAGTTAAACTTAGAAACATAATCAGATTTCTCAATAATGGGGACAAGGTAAAGGTAACACTACGGTTTAGGGGCAGAGAAATGGCCCATCAGGACCTGGGATTAAAAATGCTCAAACGAATTGAACATGATTTGGATGAATTTGGTCTTGTTGAGCAAATGCCAAAACTTGAAGGTCGACAAATGGTGATGGTCATAGCATCAAAGAAATAACGTATCATTAAATCTATTAACAAAATATTTAAATGGAGTGGTTGTAAGTAAATGCCAAAATTAAAATCAAATAGAGGCGCAGCAAAACGTTTTACCGTATCAGCATCAGGTAAAATTAAGCATCGTCAATCTCATAGAAGTCATATATTAACGAAAAAAAGCACAAAGCGTAAGCGTCACTTAAGGCCAATGATGGCAGTGCATGCTACGGATCAAAAAGCAGTATCCCGTATGATTCCGTATTTATAAGTTAGGAGATTAAGAGGATGGCAAGAGTAAAACGTGGCGTTACTGCACATGCAAGACATAAAAAAGTACTTTCGTTAGCTAAGGGATATAAAGGCAGACGAAAAAACGTATATCGTGTTGCCACCCAGGCTGTAATAAAGGCTGGTCAATACCAGTACCGTGATAGACGTCAACGTAAAAGACAATTTAGAGCATTGTGGATTACCCGCATTAATGCAGCGGCAAGAGAAAATGGAATGTCATATAGCCAATTTATTTATGGTCTTACTATGGCTCAAATCAACATTGATAGAAAAATATTGGCTGATCTTGCTGTTCATGATAAACAGATATTTGCAAATCTTGCAAACGAGGCGAGAACACGTTTGGCGAGTTAGTCTTTCAGAAAAAAGGTCGAGTATCGCCCATAGCAACTGTTACTTAAAATAGTAAGAATAAGTTGCTATGGTTCTACAATTTTACTGAAATTATCTGCATCAGTATTCAACTCATTTTCATCTGTATGATTAATGTATGTTCTTACCTTCGATATCAATAAAACATGAATGAAATAGATCATCTCCTTGAAAAAGCTAATTCTTTGATTAATTCAGCAGATGACTTACAAGTGCTGGATAAAATTCGTGTTACGTATCTAGGTAAAAAAGGTCTTTTGACAGCTAAATTAAAAGAACTTGGGAAGTTGCCTGCTGATCAACGTCCAGCTGCTGGTCAAGTTATTAATGAAGCAAAAGAAAAAATTCATTTTTTAATTTCTGAAAAAAAATTGATTCTTGAGGATCAGGGTTACGCTGAAAAAGTAACATCAGAAAGTATAGATATTAGCTTGCCTGGACGTGGACAATCACAAGGAAGTTTACATCCGATCACTCAAACTTTGGCTGAAATTGAAAGCTTATTTATCAATATTGGTTTTAAAGTAGCTGATGGTCCTGAAATAGAAGATAACTACCATAATTTTGAAGCATTAAATATGCCGGAAAATCATCCTGCCAGGGACATGCATGATACATTTTATATCGATGCAGATAAATTGTTACGAACCCATACTTCAAATGTTCAAATTCGTTATATGAAGGAAAATAAGCCACCAATGGCAATAATAGCACCAGGAAGAGTATACCGCTGTGACTCGGATATGACTCATACCCCAATGTTTCATCAAGTGGAAGGACTTTTAATAAATGAAGATGTAACGTTTGCAAATCTTAAGGGATTATTAGCTGAATTTCTCAATCAATTTTTCAATAAAGAATTACAGGTACGTTTTAGACCATCCTATTTCCCTTTTACTGAACCCTCTGCTGAAGTAGATATACTAGGTGACAATGGCTGGATGGAAATTCTTGGATGTGGAATGGTTCATCCTAATGTTTTGGATAACGTTGGAATTAATAGCGAGCGTTATAATGGATTTGCCTTTGGAATGGGGGTGGAACGCTTAGCAATGCTTAAATATGGCATTGAAGATATTCGTTTGTTTTTTGAAAATGATATCCGCTTTTTAAAACAGTTTTAAATTAAAATTATAGTTATGAAACAACTTTTGAGTCTCCTGAATAGAGTCCCGCAACTATGAAGTTCAGTGAATCCTGGTTAAGGAAGTTAATAAATGTACCTGTCGATAGAGATGGATTAGCTGACCAATTGACTATGGCTGGATTGGAAGTTGAGTTAATTACAGACTGTAAGGGTAAATTTTCAAATGTAATAGTTGGCAAGGTTATTGAGATTAAATCACATCCAGATGCAGACTCGCTCAAAATTTGCCAGGTGGAAGTTGGGATTGATGATGTTAAGACCGTAATATGCGGTGCTGACAATGTTTCATGTGGTGTATGTTATCCATATGCAAAGGTTGGAGCTAACTTGCCTGGGGAGGTGCATATTGAAAAACGTACGATTAAAGGGGTTCTTTCCGAGGGTATGTTGTGTTCTGAAAGTGAGTTAGGTCTTGCTGAGAGCGCAAAGGGAATATATCAACTTGGTGAAAATGCAGTTCCAGGAATGGATCTACAAAGTTATCTTGATCTTGATGATAATATCTTTGAACTTTCTTTGACGCCCAATAGAGGAGACTGTTTGAGTCTCATGGGGATAGCCAGGGAGGTTGCAGTATTAAATCAAATGAAATTTTGCTCCACCGATATAATACCGGTGTCAAAATTAATTGGTACAACACGCAATATCAACATATCTGCCGCTGATGCCTGTCCTAGATACTGCGGTCGTATTGTCGAGAATGTGGATGCAACAGTACCTACACCTACATTGATACTTGAGAGATTACGTCGATCAAATATACGTACTATCAATGTTATAGTGGATTTAACTAACTACATCATGCTTGAGTTGGGTCAGCCTATGCATGCCTTCGATAACAATAAGTTGAAGGGTGACATCAATATTCGTTTTGCTGACAAAAAAGAAGAATTAATAATGTTGGACGGTGAGACTAGAAATCTTTCTGACAATACCCTGGTCATTGCTGACGATTCGGGCGCTATTGCCATGGCCGGTATAATGGGAGGAGAGAATTCCTCAGTAACGACAGAAACAAAATCACTATTCCTCGAATCAGCCTTTTTCTCTCCGCAATTTATCATGGGACGTGCCAGACAGTATGGATTGCATACGGAGGCATCACACCGGTTTGAACGTGGTGTGGACCCAGAACTAGCCACCATTGCATTAGAACGGTTAACCGGGATTTTGATAGAAATATGTGGAGGGAATCCTGGTCCTGTGATCCATACGATGAAACATGATTATCTTCCAAAAGAAGTAAAGATAACATTACGTGCTAGCAGGATAGAAAAGGTTTTGGGCGTAAAAATTGCCACCTCACGTGTGACTGATATCCTTCAACACCTTGGATTTGAGGTTGTCATAAAATTGGAGGATTGGGAAGTCATAGTTCCTACCTACAGATTTGATATATCAATTGAAACAGACTTAATTGAAGAAATTGCGCGAATTTATGGTTATGACCAGATTCTCGGCACTTCACCCCAGGTAGATATGAAAATAGGGGTATTAAACGATGACCAACTTCGAAATCAATTTATTGCGCATACATTGACGACACTCGGTTACACAGAGGTAATTACCTATAGCTTTATAGATCCATGCTTATTAGATATTTTATTTCCTGATAATTCTCCCATTCAGCTTATGAATCCTATATCAGCTGATATGTCTGTAATGAGACAAAGCTTATGGCCAGGATTGATTTCATCTCTTCTGTATAACATTAAGCGACAACAAACTAGATTAAAATTATTTGAAATCGGCCACGTGTTCCAGGCAACAGATACGATGACAGAAAAACGCTTATTATCTGGAATTAATTTTGGTAATTACTTTCAAAAACAATGGGGTGAAGATGAAAGATTAAGTGATTTCTATGATATGAAGTCTGATATTGAGGCTATAGTAAACCCATACCTTAACGTGAAAGATTTAGTTTATAAGAATCAGCAAAATAATACACTGCACACATTTCAATCGGCTGAAATTTATTATAATAATCAAAAGCTTGGCGTGTTAGGTGCGCTTAACCCTCGAATACTAGGTAAATTAGGATTGCAGAAGCCTGTATATATGTTTGAATTAGACCTTTCGTTAATACCAGCGACAAAAACAGTAAAATACTTAAAATTTTCAAAATATCCTTCAATTAGGAGAGATATATCCATTATTATTGATGAAAAAGTGCCGGTATTTGATGTAATTAACCATATAAGTAGTAGTGATATTGTATCGTTGCATAACCTAGAGTTGTTTGACGTATATCAAGGGGAAGGTATTGATCTAGGGAAAAAAAGTCTTGCATTGGGCTTGACCTTTCAAGGATCTTCGAGCACTCTAACAGATGAGGAGGCAGATATTGTGATTAACAATATCTTACATTCATTGCACGAACAATTTAAAGCAATTTTGAGAGAGTAAAAATGGGGGCATTAACTAAAGCAGATATGGCAGAAATGCTATATCAGGAACTAGGTCTCAATAAACGTGAGGCTAAAGAATTAGTTGAGATGTTTTTCGAAGAAATACGGGCATCTCTGGAAGGTGGAAACCAGGTGAAATTATCTGGTTTCGGCAATTTTGATTTGAGAGACAAAAACCAGCGCCCTGGTCGAAATCCAAAAACAGGTGAGGAAATACCAATCAGTGCCCGCAGGGTTGTAACTTTTCGGCCAGGTCAAAAATTAAAATCGAGAGTAGAATCATATGTTGGAAGCATCCAATAACACAGAATTACCCGCAATTCCGGGTAAACGCTACTTCACTATCGGGGAAGTTAGTGATTTATGTGCGGTCAAACCACATGTATTACGATATTGGGAACAGGAATTTCCACAACTAAAACCGTTAAAAAGACGTGGCAATCGCAGGTATTATCAGAGACATGACGTCATAATCATTCGTCAAATTCGCAGCTTGTTATATGAACATGGTTTTACGATTGGTGGAGCGAGATTGAAACTGTCAGGTTCAGAGGCAAAGGATGACTCAAACCAAAGTCAGCAAATCATCAAACAGTTACGCAGTGAGCTGGAAGATGTTCTAGATTTATTGAAGCGTTAACCATATTGGCATCTCAATAGTCATAAGATCAGAGTCTCAGCAGAAAGATACCCCTTAGCTTATTCCAATTTATAAAATTACCGTAATATTCGGGGCGTAGCGCAGCCTGGTAGCGCACCTGCCTGGGGGGCAGGTGGTCGGAGGTTCAAATCCTCTCGTCCCGACCAATCATCAATGGAGTATACCGGTCTCCTAATAAAATCACTAAGAGCAAATAGCTTGTCCACCACTGGTACATACATATATATATAAATTAATATTTATCCAGACATATATGCTGATGGAAATGATTTTTCACTTTTTGCTCAAAAAATGCTTGCCAGTATATTTTTCACATAGATACTAATTAAAATAATACTCAAGATTTTAGCAAATATTTATAGTGCGTTAAATTGATAAGTGAAGTTCTATTAGCTATTTAAGGTTAATTTTTCCCAGACGTAGGCATCAGTGATAATCTTTTTTAATTCTTGATATTGTGGTTTCCACTTCAATAATGAGACTAAACGAGAGTTGTCCGCAACAAGCTCTGAAGCATCTCCGGGGCGTCGTTGACCCTGTTTTATATTTAAAGGTTCTCCTGTGATTTCCTGTAGCGTGTCCAATACCTGCCTGACAGAATAGCCCATACCATAACCGCAATTCAATGTAAGACATTCTTGATTTGATTCCAGGTATTGCAGAGCCTTAACATGTGCCGAAGCGAGGTCACTGACATGTATATAATCTCGGATACAGGTGCCATCTGGCGTGTCATAGTCGTCACCATAAACTGTAATTTCTTTACGTTTGCCCAAGGCTGTTTCACAGGCAACTTTTATCAGATGTGTGGCATTTTTTGTGAGTTGGCCTGTTCGTTGTTGCGGGTCAGCCCCTGATACATTGAAATACCGTAAAGCGACATATTTCAGATCTGATGCAGCGGAAACATCCGAGAGGACCCTTTCAGTAATTGCTTTCGAAGCACCATAAGGGTTAATCGGTGCTATGGGGCTGGTTTCAGATACAGGAATATTTTCAGGATTTCCGTAGACAGCAGCAGTGGACGAAAAGATAAATCGATGAATATTTTCATCAATACAAGATTGGAGCAGGCTGCAGGATACGCCGGTATTATTTCTATAGTATTTAAGAGGATCTGATACAGATTCTTCAACAACAATGGAACCCGCAAAATGTAATACTGCTTCTATAGCATGCTTTTTTAAAACTTCTGACATAAGACCTTTGTCACCGATATTTCCCTCTATAAATTTACAATTATCGGGAACTAATTTTACGTGTCCTGTTGATAGATCATCAACAATGACTACCTTATATCCTGACTCCAACAATGCCAAAGCCACATGGCTACCAATATATCCTGCACCGCCAGTCACTAATACTGATTGGATTTTCATTCTCATATATCTCAATATGTTATAGATGACGCGTATTATACTTGAATTAGATTAGATACTCAGTAACAATCAATTCGTGTACAATTATTGCTATTAAATCTTTCATCTAATCTAGTACTGCTGTCGGTGTGCCGAGTACTTTAACAATAAGTAGGTACAGTAAATGACTAAGTCTTCACCATTTGTAATTGCCAGTGTTACTTCGCGGCTAAAATCCATAATATTTATTCTTCTTTTTATTTGTGTAATTTCCGCATGCGACATAGTTAATAACGTCTCTCCCGAAATGCATTTAGAGAATGCCCGAGCTTATATAGATGCCAATGAGCAGAATGCCGCAATTATTGAGATTAAGAATGCCCTGCAAAAGAAACCAGATTTACTAGAAGGTAGATGGTTATTAGGAAGCGTGTATCTACAATTTGGCATGGCAGGTACTGGAGAAAAGGCATTTTATGGACAAGCAGCTGAGAAAGAATTTATTAATGCCAGGGCGCTGGGGTATTCCGGTGAAGATTATGAAATATCTCTGGTTCGTGCATATTTACTTCAAGGAAAGTATGAACAGGTAATTGAGGAGACATCTGATGGTGTTGAGTCAATCAAGCTGACTGCTGATATTCTAATTCTGCGGGGTCATGCATTTCTAGCATTGGACCGGGTTCAAGAGGCAGATTCAAGTTTCAAATCTGCACTTGAACTAAATGATATGTCTCTTGATGCACGACTTGGTCTCGCACGGATAGCGCTGAATGGAGGTTCTATTGAGCGTGCACGGGATCTTGCCATAGAAATGGAAGAATTAGGGCCGAAAAATAGATATGTATTCGTATATAAAGGAGACTTGGCGTTTATAGAGAAAGATTTTATTGCATCAGAGCAAGCCTATCAGCGAGCAATAGAAATAGCTCCTAACGATGTCAGTTTGCAATTTGGGATTATCAGGGCACAGTTAGCCCAGGAAAAATTTGATACTGCCAAGGTAACTTTGGAGTATGTGAATAGATTATCTCCCCAGGAACCCATGGTTAGATATATCAGCGCAATAATTGCGATGAGAGACAATGACCTGGAACTCGCGAGAACGAATCTCCTTGAAGTACTGAGTGTATATCCTTCTCATGTTGAAAGTCAGATGATTATGGCAAAACTGACACATGACGCCGGGGAATTTGAACAGTCACGCAATTTCCTCCTTATGGTTATTGAGCAACGACCTGATAATTTTGAAGCGCTAAAATTACTCTCTTCTGTACAAATGCAATCGGAGGATTACCAGGGAGCAATTGATACAATACAAAGAATAATTGAAAATGAGGGTGAGAATGCACAACTAATCAGTCTACTCGGTGCTGCAAATATTGATGCGGGCAGGATGGAGACTGGCATCGCATTACTGGAACGTGCCAGGCAAATGGACCCGGATAACACCGTAATCAATTCTCAGCTCGCATCAGTCTATATGAGACAAGGGGAATTCGACCAGGCAACGACCATTTTAGAACTTGCGGTTGAAAATGCCCCTGATTCACTAGAATCAAACGTATTACTTATTGTCTCTTTCCTTAGAAATAAGGAATACCGAAATGCGATTTCAGCAACAGAGAAGGCATTAACCTTACAGCCTGAAAATGTTGCACTTTATAATCTGCTGGGCATTACTTTTAAGATGAGTGGTAATAATGAAAAGGCTCAAAGTCAGTTTGAGCAAGCCTTATCAAAAGATCCTACCTTTGTACCTTCATTGTATAACCTTGCCGAGTTGGAACTTAACCAGGAAAATTATACTGATGCAGAAATGTATTATCGAAAAATTCTTGAGATTGAAGAAAATCATTCCAGGGCATTGCATGGTCTATCCAGGCTAGCTGCCAAGCGCGGAGATATTGAAAGTATGGTTGCCACGCTGGAACAGTCGAGAAAAACGAATCAAGGTGATGCCTTCGCAAGGTTGGTTTTAGCCCGTCATTACTTGTTAACTGGAGATCCAGAGCAATCACTCACCGTCATATCAGAAGCTGTTGCATTAGCACCGGAAAGCCATGATATTCAACTCTTGCTAGGTCAGACACAGCTTGCCTCTAATCAAACAGACGAATCTCTATCCACACTCACCGCCTTGCAGGATAAAAATCCGGATTCGCCAGCTGTTTTATATGAGCTTGCAAGGGTAAACTTAAGAATCGGCAGTGATGCCCAGGCTCAGGAATTACTGGATACTGTGCTCAGTAAACTGCCAAATCATGTCGGTGCATTAAATGCGAGGGCATCACTCGCCATAAGAAATAACGATCACTCGCTAGCCAGGGATTATTCAAGTCGTTTACAGGAGATCAATCCCGATTCGTTAAACTCGATCATTCTCAAGGCTGATATATTCCTATCTGAGGATAAGTTTGACGAGGCAATTGCACTCTATGAAGAGGCCTTTGCGACCTCACCATCGATATTAATTGTTGAGAAACTGAGCAAGATCCACGAAAGATCAGGAAATATTCAAAAAGCTATATCTATTATTGAAGAATGGCAAATGAGCGCCCCGGATGATATTAGGCTGGATTTGATGATCGCTGGTATACATATGCGCCAAGATAATCAAGAGGGAGCTATTGGTTATTATGAAAAAATCTTGACAAAGGATCCTGATAACTTGGTAGGTTTGAACAATTTATCCTGGCTTTACTTGGATAGAGATTTGTCACGCGGGTTTACGCTGGCAGAAAGGGCAAATAATCTCTACCCTGATAACGCTGGAATCATGGATACACTTGGTTGGATATTGGTCAGACAGGGGAAATATGAGCAGGGAAAAACGTTATTGAACCGGGCACTGGAAATTTTTCCTGACTCAGCTGATATTCATTATCACTATGCTTTTGCTTTGGCTGCTACCGGCAATAATCAGATGGCCTTGAATGAACTGGCAATTATTCTCGATGGTGATAATAACTTTCTCGAGAGGATTGCTGCTGAGGAATTACAAACTAGTCTTAGATAATTTAAGGTTAATAAGTGTAGTTTTTTTTGAATATAATTCAATCCAGAAAAGCCTAGAAAAACTAGGACTTATTTCTCTGTGTATATATCTACTATCCATTTAATATTCGGTATCTGCGAACAATCACGAGCTCATGCTATTGATAAAACAGAATCTGTGGTAGATACCTGGTTATCTCGCGCCTTTACCCCATAGCACTACAGAGACTGTTTGAAAGAGAATAAGTAAATCTAGAAAAATACTATAGTTCTTGATGTAGTAGAGTTCATATTTCAGTTTTATTTTTGCATCCTCTAATGAAGCCCCGTATGGATAATTCGTCTGGGCCCAACCTGTGATTCCAGGCATAGCATAGTGACGTAAATTATAATATGGAATTGATCCGGACAGGTCCTTGACAAATTCTGGCCTTTCAGGACGTGGCCCGACCAGGCTCATTTCGCCTTTAAGTACATTGTAGAGTTGGGGCAGCTCATCGATACGCGCTTTACGAATAAACCTACCAAATTTGGTTACCCGAGTATCATTTTTGCTAGCCCATACGGCATTGCCATCTTTTTCTGCATTTTCAACCATGCTTCTGAATTTTAAAATTTTAAATGGCTGACCATTTAGTCCAATCCTTACTTGACGATAAAGTACAGAGCCTTTGAATCCAGACTCCATGTAAATGAGAATTGCTGTAAGAAGCATGATCGGCATGGTAACAATTAAAATAACCAGGCTAAATATCACATCAAATAATCTTTTTGTTTTGAATCTAACATGCTGGGTTACTCCATCGGAGAAAATAATATGATTAGGTTTAAAGCTTTCAAGGTTAATACTGCCAGATTCGCGTTCAAGGAAATCAGCAATGTCAGTTATCTTGATGCCATTAAGTTTGCACATTATCAAATCATCGGTTGGAAGTAGATTTCTGCGTTCATCCAAAGCGATAATTATTTCTTTGATATGATGTGTCGATATATATTGATATAGAGAATTGACTCCATCCAAATTTATTATTTTATCTTGTGGAACAAGAGGCTGTACGTTGATATCTGGTATGTCAATAAAACCTAATAATGTATAGTTCGAATCCGTGGACGATCTCGAATTACTTGCATTGAGAATCTCGTTTTGTAGCTCTAGAGCCTTTATTCCCGTACCTAATATAAGCACTCGACTAGCAGATGATTTGATTTCTGATGTACTAAAAATGAGAGAACGAACACTCAAAATAGCACCAAAAGAAAGTGTATAAGCTACTAGTTGTGTATGGAAACAGAGAGAATTTATGAGAAATAATGAAGCAAGCAGGTTATAGATTCCGGCGCCAATTGCTATGCTAATAAATATCCGTGTCGTTAACGTTTTAAAATTTAATGTTAATTCCCTCTGGTACAGACCCGTGGCAATCATCGATAAATGCATAATTAACGTATAAATGATAGATTCGTAATATAATTCATTGATATTAATGTTTTGGGTCATTACAGCGTGGGTAAAGAGAAATAACGCTATAAGTATTGAAAAATATACGGTTGTAAACAAGATCAAAATATCAGATATATAGCAGAATATCTGTGCCCTTGGAATGTAGTGTCTGAATACTCTAAGCATTTATGTGTACCTGAATAAGTTCTTTGCAAGCCCGTTTAGCCTGTTGGGTTTTATGTCTCTACTAGTGACTATGCAATATAGGTGCCAGAGTATAGCGAGCTGACTGGACGCAAGTTTTCTAATATGAAAAAATTACATAATATTCTTAATATTCTTAATATTCATAAAGTTAGCTGCGCAAAGGTGGTGTAAATTTATATTTTAAATGACACCTCGAACCATAAAATATATTAAATTGATCAGTATAGTGTCGCTAATTTATGACATGGATATTACAGGCAATTTTATATGCAACATGAAGTTACAATTAGATTAGGGTCCTGGTGAATATATTAATTTTTTGTATTGAAAATTTTCGTTCTAAAAAAAATCATAGCCAATTGATTTATAATCCTTAATGTTAAATCCTATCTGACTTAAAATTCATATATTTCAATTAGCTATTTGTTAAATTTAAGTTGATTTCTAATATAAAGTGTCTGTACTATTTATTAATGAGGCAGGCAATTACATTCGTTGAGTCCGACAGTGTTTAGCCTTGGTATATTGAGTAATATATCGGGGGCATTATTGTTCCTGATTCTTAGTGTGCTCTTGATCTTTAATTGGCGAGGTCAATGGTTAGCAGCTTTGTTGTTGTTGGCAAGTATATTGTCAACAAGCTTTTTTGCGATGCAACTCTTTGTTTCTGCGGATACTACGTCAATAATCGTAGTTAATTTGCTAGAAATATTAAGAAAAGCAGCACTCTTGGGTTTTCTCGGCGTCGCCATCTTGAGACAGTTGATTGAGAAAAAACTAATTAAACACCTATCTAGTTTCTATTTTGCCTCTAGTATTATTTTATTGGTAATAATACTTAGCATATATCCAATTCTTGTAGATAATTTTAACATATTTAATTTTTCATCAATACACCTTGGATATATTGGTCAGGTTTTCATATCGATTCTGGGTTTGATATTGGTTGAGAGACTTTGGCGAAACACCGAATTAACGGGGCGCTGGAGATTAAAGTTTTTGTTTTTTGGAATAGGGGGTATTTTTGCCTACGAACTCTTTTTATATTCTGATGCCGTGCTATTTAATCGTTTGGAGACTTATCTCCTGGATGCCCGCGGTGCGATAAATGCTATTTGCGTTCCCCTCATCGCCGTATCAATAGCAAGAAATCCAGATTGGAAAATAGAGTTATTTGTTTCCCGTCATGTTATTTACCACAGTACAGCTATTCTAGGTGTAGGTATTTATCTGATAGTTATGGCTTTGGTGGGTTATTACGTCCGAAATACGGGTGCCGAATGGGGCGCAACACTGCAAATCATCTTTCTATTTGGTGCCATGGCACTCCTCATTGTGTTGTTTGCTTCCACCGAATTACGCGCTCGATTGAAAATATTCATAACCAAACACTTTTATAAAAATAAATATGATTATCGAGAAGAATGGCTTGGTTTTGCTCACACGTTGGCCAGCAGTACGAAAACAGGAAATATATACAGCACTATCATTAAAGCTGTATCAGAGATAATCAAGAGTCCAGGTGGTGCTTTATGGTTAAAAAATTCAGAGGGGCATTATTTGCTCATGGATAAGTTAAATTTTCATGAAATCGTCAATAAAGATATTAGGCCTGATGAAGAGATTGTGACATTTTTAAATAGTATAGAATGTGTTGTAAACCTCGATGAGCATAGAATAAAGGAGAGTAGCATAAATGGGTCTTCAGTTCCTGAGTGGCTTATGCGTTTGGATAATATTTGGTTAATCTTGCCATTTTACGAAGATGGGAAATTATTTGGTTTTATGGGGTTAAGACGGCCTCATGGTAATGTTGAATTTAATTGGGAGGATATCGATTTGATGAAAACAGTAGGCTTTCAGACTTCGGCCTATATTTCACTTTTCAGAACCTCCGAAGCCTTGTCTGAAGCCAGGCAGTTTGAAACCTTCAATCGTTTATCTGCATTCATGGTGCATGATATTAAAAATATCGTTGCACAGCTTACTTTTATATTCTTAAACTATCCGAAGTATGAGAATAATGAAAAATTCATTAAAGATGCAATGGAAACAATCAAGCTCGCGGTCGTCAAAATGAATAAATTATTAGCGTCCCTGGGCAAAAGACAAACGGTCAACATCAGCTCAAAACAGAAAGTCAATTTAATTGAACTACTGGAAAATATAATTTGTTCACGACAAATTGTTAAACCTGCGCCAATATTGAAATCAAAAATTTCTGACCCAAACGTATGGGTGGATAAAGACAAACTGCATTCAGCCCTACAACATTTGATTCAGAATGCACAGGAGTCAACACAGGGATCTGGGAACGTATGGATATATATTGAGCAATCGGAAGATAATATTATGATTAAAATTGTTGATGACGGTTGTGGAATGGATGAGTTATTCGTTAATACCCGTCTGTTCAAGCCATTTGATACAACAAAGGGAAATGCAGGGATGGGAATTGGTGTTTATGAGAGCCGAGAACTGATCCGCGAAATAGGTGGTAGTATAAAAGTGGATAGTCGCCTAGGTGAGGGAACTACTTTTACCGTAATACTTCTCCAACAGGATGAAACCAGTGACTCAGATAATAATACATAAATATATAAATGATGAATAATTTATCTGAGAAGATACGCTCACTTCTGGTTGTTGAAGATGACCCTGGATTGTTAAAGCAGATGCGTTGGTGTTTCAACGATTATCAACTATTTGAAGCAAATAATCGCGATGATGCAGTATCTCTTGTTCGACGCCATATGCCGTCTGTTGTCACACTGGACCTTGGCTTGCCACCAGACCCCGCAAATGCCTCCGAAGGTCTCAAGACATTATCTGAAATTCTCTCAGTTGCGCCTCATACAAAGGTAGTTGTGGTGACTGGAAATGGTGAGCGTGAGAATGCATTAAAAGCGATTGAACTCGGTGCATATGATTATTATCAAAAGCCTATGGAACCCGATGTGCTGAATTTGATTGTTGATCGTGCTTTCAAGCTAAGTGAATTGGAAAAGGAAAACAGGCGTCTTGTAGAAATTAACAGTCAGTCTAAATTGCCGGGGATCGTTGCAGCAAGTAGACAGATGAACAAAGTGTGTGAAATGGTGGAGAAAATAGGTCCAACTGATTTGACAACACTCTTACTGGGAGCCAGCGGTACTGGCAAGGAGTTGTTTGCCCGGTCACTACATAATCTAAGTGCAAGGAAAAGTGGACCGTTCATCGCAATTAATTGTGCAGCTATTCCGGATAACCTGCTTGAAAGCGAATTATTTGGTTACGAAAAAGGAGCCTTTACAGGTGCTGTTAAACAGACGCCCGGTAAAGTTGAATATGCTGACCAAGGCACACTCTTTCTTGATGAAATAGGGGATTTGCCTTTGTCATTGCAGTCAAAAATATTGCGATTT
>JBNMOP010000040.1:0-22118 GCA_051275005.1 Gammaproteobacteria bacterium
ATTTGACCAAGGTTCGCATCTCGATCTGATCGGAAATCACCATGCAGGTTCATTGTTTCATTAACCGTTTTTTGTAACTGGTTGTTTTTGATCGACTTTTTTATTTATTTTGTGGGGATACCTCAGGTACAAGTGCCCTCGGGTACGGGAATGACGGTGAATTATTCCTCTCCTCTCACTCCTAACTCCTAACTCCTAACTCCTAACTCCTCACCCCTCACCCCTCACCTCTCATCCCTTAATTTCCCATCGCAGCTGCCTCTGCCTCCCAGATGGCCATATGTTCCAGGGCAAAGGTTGGTTGAAGCCCGACGGCCTGTATTCCTAGTTCAGTTGCATATTCCGGATCCAGATAAACGGTATCTCCGCCTACTACTGTCATTAACGGTCGAACCGTTTTGATCATCCGATTCGGCACAGAGAAATAGTCTTTATTTAATATTAAGAAATCGGCGAGCTTGCCCAGTTCCAGCGAACCCAAGTCTGACTGACGACCAATATACTCTGTCGCCCAGATGGTTGCCGTCTTCAGCGCCTCGACACGATCAATTCTTTCTTCGGGTGCCCAAACATTTCCATTCAGGTCTTGACGATTTACCATCAAGTCCATATACCAAAATAATCCTCGAGTGATGGCCTCGTCTATCTCCAGCACTGCGGTCACACCACCGTCTATGAGACTACGCATAGGTACTACCCATCCGGTATATTGCTCACCGTAATCTTCAGCAACTTCGGCGATGCTACTGCCCAGATATTTTGGCGCACAACTGGCGATCATATTGAAGTGACGTAATAACTCGATCTGATCAGGCCGCGGATTCATCATGCAGTGATCTATTACATGTCGTTTGGAGCGGATCCTTTCAAGGTCAATGCCTCCACGTTTAGATGCCTGTTCCATGGTATCCAACACCATATCCAGGGCACCGTCACCGGCAACATGGGTATTGGTAAAGCGATTGCCACGAGAAATATAGTATTCAAGATTGCCCATCATCGCCTCGACGATGTAGCCCTGGGTTTCTCTGTCCTTAATATCTTGTCTAATCGCAGGAGGCTCCAATGATGAGGTATGGTTTGGATAGGCGCTATCCGGTGCCTTGGAACCTGTGCCCACATACCACATATATTCCGTGCCAAACCTCAATTCTGTTGGATTGAAACCCGCACCCATTTCTGCCAATACCGCAGGCAATACCTGAGGGGCGGTTCCTGCACTGGGGCCATAACCAAAGCGATTTCCCAACTCACCTCGCGCTTCCAGGTAACGGTACGCCGCCACCTGGGTCATGGAACGAATATTACTGGACCAGGTGGTCATGCCCATAGCAGCGGTAAACTGGTTCTCTTGCTTATACCACTTCACCTGATTCATAAAGGGGTCAAACACCTCACCCACCATGATCCGATTAAATGAGTTATTGGTCAGTCCTGTCTGTTCCGATTCAATAATACCCGGGTCCATGATCGGTCCATAGGTCAGGCTCTTTGCCAGATCCATGGCCATGGTGTTGCCGATTCCGTTAAAGCGAAATCGAATATGAACAATATGGTTAGGCGCCGCCTCGTCCAGTTTTACTTTGGAGATAAGTTTAGAGTTTAATTCTGCATCAGAGAATGTTTCACCTACGGGCAAGATAAGTGCTAAAGATCGTTGCAGGAATAGATCAGATAATACTTTTTCTCCTTCCCAGAGATATCCCACATCACGGCCTTCGGGAACGCGCAGATATATTCGAGTACCGGGAGGTTGTGTTGCCGCGCGCATTTTAACTTCTGCCAATAATGCCGGAATATATTCATTCCAGCTCTTGTAGTCACCGGTAAACGTCTCCCAACCTGGCTGTGAAGGTAACAAATTTGAGGGTCGAGGACGGGAAGGATGGTCTGCGTAATCAAATAGATGTGAATGGGTATCAATTAATCCCGGGACCACAGTGCGACCTTTAAGATCTATGCGCTGGGTGTCGGGACCTGCCATGGCATTTATCTCTGCGGTACTCCCCAAGGCAAATACTTTGCCATCACGAATTGCCATGGCCTGGGTAGTGGTGCCTGCATCCGAATTGAAACCATTATTATCTATGGTAACTATCTTGCCATTAACCAGCACCATGTCGGCCCAGTCAATTAACAGATTGGGAATATTGTCATTAGTTTGAGCTTGTATAGCCCCCGCAAGAAGAATGATTGTCACGGCAAGATAATATTTATATCTGTGATCCAAAACTATGTTCACATTCTTTTTCATCGTTAATCCCCCGAAATATATACGATAAGAATATAGCCATACCCGTCCAATTAGTATAGATAATTAATTGGATTGAACTCGAATGATTATAATAATCTAGATTAGTCTATGCGGATAAGTAAAAAAAAATTTACCGCATTTTAAGTTGCTGTGATTATGCTGGACATTAGTACATCAAAATTTAACAAATTCAAGGGCATGCCAAACGGGAAGGTGAAAAATGTAATTAAATTAAGGTATACTAATACTTTAATAATTTGGAGATTAAACATGGCGAAAGCACAAGCAAGACACATCCTGGTAGATACTGAAGAAAAGTGTGCAGATTTAAAACAACAAATAGCAGATGGTTCAGATTTTGCAGAACTTGCTAAAGAACATTCAAGCTGTCCTTCAGGAAAATCTGGTGGAGATTTAGGTGAATTCGGCCCTGGACAAATGGTTAAAGAATTTGATGAAGTAGTATTCAGCGGTGATGTGAATGTCGTACACGGACCTGTGAAGACCCAGTTCGGATATCACTTGTTAGAGGTTACTAGCCGAACAGATTAACTATTTACAAGATTAATTTTTGCAAAGAATGGGGCGGACTAACGTCCTCCCCATTCTGCAATACCGTCAACTTATCCAACCCACAGTAATATATCCGTGTATTCGAATATCTATTTAATGCAATGACTATACTAATCGGTATATATTTAAGGTACCTCTGATTAAGTATTTTTACCGTTATGTTTGTAAAAATCAGCATCATGTAAGCAATTATTTTAACTGGCTTCTCGTCGAAGTTTATACCCCCGGAGTACTAGTGCACTTTAGCGTGCAAGAATGACGATTCAAAAAATATTTAGCTTAATCAGATATCCCTTAAGTAATAAATAATGGGGGAGTGGTAGGGGAGTTTACTGCAATTAATGGCAATAATCAGGTAGGCTACACAACCAAGAGGTTTCTTTAACTCACTAATTTCATTGTTATTAGTTGTTGTGAATAATTGTTAGTAATTGGAAAATTCCGACTCTGATTCCGCCAGTAGAGATTCAAGTCCTCTGCCTCCAGCCAGATTACTCAATAAGTCACTCTTATATTTATAATCAATAAGATCCACTGACTCGAAAAAATACACCGGCACCATTATTGCCATCACGTCGCTCAAGAAGCAAAACGGGAGATAGATCACGTTCCGCGACAAAAATAGTGCGATCCCTGGTCTGGATATTATTAAGGAGATTCACTCCCTCAATGCTAAGTTTTAAGCCAAACCAACGAGTGGTCTCAATAAATCCGGTGAGGTTATATCCATCATTAAAGATATCCAACTCGTCCGCCTTGAACACAGGTCGCTGAGCGCGCTCTGCCAATCCCCAACCCCAGGAGACACGCGTTGCTTCAAAATCTTGTCTATAGTTTATAGCGAATGCATAGTCATTCTCGTCAAAGAATAGAATGTCCTGTGTATATCCCCCTAATGCAGTTAGTTTGCGGTTCCTGCCTGTCACCGGATCAATAACAATAGAATCCTGTCCACGAACTTTGAAGTCAATTTGCGCGCCTGACAGGCCAAACCTGTCTAGTGGCACTGTGGTTTCAAGTATTACTCCCCATCTTCGACCGTTTCCGATATTACCTGTCGTCTCGAATGTAGAAGTTAAAGGAAGCAAGTCCAGTACATCGGTTATCCAGTGGTGAAATGCTGTCAGCTTTATTACACCAATATCACCGTAGCGCCTTTCATGGCTGACCTCTGCGACCCAGGTCCTGTCGGGACGAAGATCCTTATTCCCAACCGTTACATTATTATCTTCAAATACTGTCGCTGTTACAAAATCATCAAAATTAAGTTGTGAGACTTCGCGCTCAAATCGCAATCTTGTCTGTCTTCCCTGCGTTGGTGAGTACGTCAATACCATTCTTGGTTTAATATAGTTAAAGCTCCGCTTTTGGTTTGCATCTCCGGTCTGGGATATAGTAGATCGTTCAAAATTTATACCATATTCCAGATCAAATTTTGCGAGTGTCCAGGTATCCTGAGCCAGGACATTCCAACGAACCTCTTCTACCCGGGTATTCCCACCTGGCACATCAATAACTACAGGACCTGTCCCAGTATCATCGGTAAATATAAGATTATTATCGTGGATATTAAGCGCATGTTCTAAATCAACTTGAATTGCATGTTTTGGCAGTGCGGCCCAATCCAGTTCCAGGCGAGAAATTAGCTCGGTTCGAACACTACCTTCCTCCTCGAATTGAAGCCGAGTTTGCTCTCCTGTTGGATTGAAATCCTGTTGTGAGGAGGATGGATCTCGGCCAACACGTGAATAAAGAAAGATCGTCTTGCCCAATAAATTACTTTTTAATACGCGCTCAATATCGATCCCCAGTTCAAGAATATTAGCGTCACGTGTGGTATCAAATATTTGTTGGCGTGTTTCACCACCAGGTAACTGCGAGATTCGTGTGGAGGTCGTGAGGAGGTTGCGAGGCATGTTTGATGCCCTACTGTTCAATTGAACAAAGTTTTTACCCATCCAGGTTGAGGCATTAAAATAACCATTTACATCATATCCTTTTGCCCTGTGTGCATCATCTCGGATCTCAATTAACGTGCCTTCTGGATCAAACCTTTGTATAACGCCAGGATCTCCGTATTGAGTATTTCGGTAGTCTACCCCAACATTATACTCGACCTCTCCCCAGCGATCCGATAATGAGATTGCCCCATATGGCGTCGTACCATAGTCGAAGTTGTACCTTATATAAGCGTCCCAGCGAACCGCAGCCGGCGCCTCGTCACGTAGAATTACATTTACAACGACAGTCTGCCCCAGTAAATCAATGTCCCTGACCTTGACACGAATCAGTTCTATTCGCTCAACAAGATCGGCAGAGATTCGCCCGAGAATAGCTGCCGGTTGATCCTGCTTGGTGCTGGGACGCCTGTCATTAATGAGTACATTACCTGCCGCACCACCGAATCCACGCTGATTGCCGCCGTTATCCAGCGTAAAACCTGGTATCCGATTTACCATGTCCAATGCCGTATTTGGCTGGTATCTCTGCAAGAACTCCGCAGAAAAGGTTACCACCCCATCTTCACTGATATTACCTGACGATATAGTCGAGTCTTGATTTACTATTTGCTGAGATGCCTGATGTTCATCAGCCATTACCAACTTTGTTGTATCGATGATTAAAATCATTGATAGGCAAATCAGATTGATGTAAAAACAGACTCTCATTGAGATTATTTTCAACTTATATATTCACTTATTAAATTTCACTAAACGTAGACCTAGGGAGACTTGTATTGCTAACGTATTATATATTTACTTTGTACTAATGCGGTTATATTTCTGGTAATTGCTATCAGATACTAACTATTCAATGGGCTAAAGATGTAACTGACCATAGTTAATTAATTAATCCAATTAAATTTTCAAAATTATTTCTAATGAAAGATGTGGTAGAGATGTATTCTTCACAGAACTCTTTTGTGTTATCTCCATGCCCCATTGCTCTGGCTAAAGGTATATTTTCACTTTCATTCATAGGGAAGGAATCTATCGATTTGAGATCAAATAACCGTAAACACATCTCAATCCGTTTCAAATAATTGTATCCATCAATAAGTCCAGCTGCTACGGATGTATTTATAATATTACTATTACCTAATTCTCTAATGACCATCCTGGTACTACTAGACTGCAAAGCATTATTATTTTTACCATGTAACAACTGAAAATAATGAGAAATAAAATCAATATCCATTAACCCACCCTTACCTCTTTTTATTTCATACTTGTTTTTTGGACCACCTAGTTCATATTGCACTCTTCTTCTCATGGACAGAATTTGTTCTCTTAAATACTCAGCATCATAAGTCTGATAAATAGAACAATTTACCTGATTCACAACCTCATTTACATTTTCACTCATTATCGAAATAGGCCTGCATCTAGTCATCATTTGTCTTTCCCATATTTCTCTATCACTACTGTGATATTCAACAAATGATTCATATGATGTGACTAAAGAACCAGAACTGCCATGTGGACGCAATCTCATATCAACTTCATAAAGCATTCCTGATGATGATGGATGAGCTATTAGTCTTAATAACATTCGAATAGTCCTGCTAATACTAGAATTCAATTCCGGACTCACAGACTGATAGAGAAATATAAGATCTAAATCTGACCCAAACGTCATCTCATAACCAGCCATTCTTCCCATTCCAAGCACAGATACTGGAAAGTTAGCGTATTTTGGTTCTTTTTGTAAAATTTTAATAAGTATTAAAAATGTAGATTCTGCAAGTTCAGTCAATGCAACTTCTACTTGTTCAATTTCAAGTTTCTTATCTAGATAAGCTAATAATATATTTAGCATACAAACATTTTTTATTATTTTTAGCTCATTGACGCAAGATTCCATATCCTCATATTCAAGCACAGCGTGCATCGTTTTTAAGAATGAAGTTTTATTTAGCTCAGGCGGTTGCTTACTATCTATTATTGCAATAACGACCTGATTTAAGTTAAAAGCCAGTCTTGTAAAGTACCAACTTGCACCAAACATTTTGATTAATAATGATATTTTAACTGGCACACTACCCCAACCTTCCTGTTCACAAATTTTATACCATCGTTCATTACTGTTTCTTGCCATCTCTTCATGCCATGACTCTTTATACGAACTATTTATTTCATCAATTTTACTTGTTAAGTTTTTCTGATTAGGCAACAGGCTTTCAAAATTATTTTTTGCAACACTACGATTAGCAACTAATTCAGCCTCAAAATCACCTATAACTTTATTTTCTGGATCACCTTTTGTACCAAGTGATCTTGCAATAATGAGTCTTTGTTGATAATTATCAGGTAAATTATGTGTTTGTTGCTCATCTACCATTTGCAATCTATTTTCTAACCTTCTCAAAAACAGATAACTATGTAATATTTCTTTTGAATCAATATCTGAAATTAAGTCTGCACTATTTAACTCGGACAAAACATTCAAAGTACCTGTGGTTTGTAACTTTTTATTTGCATATGCGTTTACAAGTTGCAAAATCTGAATAAAAAATTCTAAATCTCTAATACCTCCCTCACCTAGTTTCACATTCCAGGATCCCTTTCTTTGCCTCACCATCTGCATTTCATTTTTTATTTGAAAAAACCGTTCTAAATCATCTGTACTTAATGATCTTCGATAAATAAATGGCTTCAGCCGATTCACCAATTCATTAGACAAATCACTTGAACCTGAAATGGGTCTGGCACGTAACCATGCTATACGCTCCCATGCCTGAGAACTTGCCTCATAATAATTTTCCGTCTCATCTATTGTCATGACAAGTGGTCCACTTCTTCCCCAGGGCCTAAGGTTCAAATCCACCCGGTATAAAAAACCATCTGCACTTCTATGTTCCAATTGATATGATATTTTACGAACACTGTCCTGCAGTATTTTTTGATATTCAGATACGTTCATTTTTACATCAGACAAGTTCGAACATACAAAAATCAAATCAATATCTGAACTAAAATTTAATTCAGCCGCACCCAGCTTTCCCAATGCAAAGATACTTACGTTTGAATTTATTATTTTTAATTGTTCTTCGTTGAGAGATAATAAAATAGTCTGATTTAAAATAAATTCAGCTAAATAGCTTAATGACCACAGAATAATTCGATAATCAAATTTATTTGATAAATCCATCCATGTTATTCTAATTAATTGTTCGTACTTAATTCGTCTCAGGTCATCAATGTTGTCTATTTTTAAGGACGTGAGATACGACTCGTCAAATTGTTTGCCAATCTCACCAATAGATGCAGGGTTTCGGCACATGAAACGATAAAGAAAACTGGATAGGCTAACTATATCTACAAAACCCTCAACTACAGGTTCCGGCAAATCATTTATAATTTTAGAAAATTCTTCATCTTTCAATATTCGTTCAATTCTATTTTCTGCAGTACTCGGGTCAGCAGAATTTGCAATGTATTGATTAAAATTTATAGCCATGCAATTGAATCAAGCATTCGCAAAAGTCATATTTACTGGAATGCTTTCAGAGTCAGACATAAAACATTGTAATAAATCATTCAAATAATTTTTACCCAAAGAAGATGGTTTTATTTGCATATCTTCACGTTCTAGCCATCCTTTATTCTCTGCGACATGAATTGCTTCTTGAATTTTATGAATTTTTATTCCCGTTCGTTGCTCAAATAATAATGTGGTAAATCCCTTTGTTAATCTCAAGTTATTCATCATGAATTCAAGTATCACATCTTGCTCAGTCAATAATTTATGTTCAGCAACTGCAGATTTATTACCTGCAAGCTCAATGTAGCGTTCAGGTAATCGATGTCTTACCGAACGACTAATCTCGTTATTATTAATATTTGTCAATTTACTATGTGCACCTGCACCGATGCCTATGTAATCGCCAAACTCCCAATAATTCAAATTATGTTTACATTGATAACCTGGCATTGCATATGCCGATATTTCGTAATTCTCATACCCACTCGATGCAATCATATTCATTCCCTGTTCCTGAATATTCCAGATCTCATCTTCAACGGGCAGAACAGGAGTGTTTTTATAAAACACTGTATTTGGCTCTATCGTTAATTGGTACCAGGAGAGATGATTGGGTTGATGGGAAATTGCCTGCGTAAGATCGTCCATTGCTTGTTCTGCCTGCTGCTGCGGCAGTCCATACATCAAGTCCAGATTAATCTGATCAAATCCAGCTGTCTTTGCGACGTTTATTGCATTAATCGCTTCGAGACCATCATGAACCCTGCCAAGGTTTGCAAGCATGGTATTGTTAAAACTCTGTATACCTATTGATATCCGATTAAACCCACATTCACGATAAGTATTAAAGTGTTCAATATCGACAGAGCCTGGATTTGCTTCCAGGGTAATTTCTATTTCTTTTTCAAACTCAAATCGTAATTGTATCTCTGATAACAATGTTTTCATTCCTAATCCAGAGAAAAGACTGGGCGTGCCTCCGCCCATAAATATACTACTGATTTGTCGTTGTTGCAGTAATGGCAAAACAAATTCCAAATCTCGTATCAGAGCATTTATATATGTCTTCTCAGGAAAACTCCCATCAAGTGTTGCGTGTGAATTAAAATCACAATAGGGACACTTCTTGACACACCAAGGTAAGTGGATATATAGCGCTAATGGTGGTGACGAAGAGAATGAAAACATTGTGCGATTGTCTTTAGGCATTATTCGCTCTATTGACTGTGGTTTAGTAATAAACCTGACAATTTTTGCAATGCCAATCCTCGATGACTAATTTTGTTTTTTATATCGGGCGTTAATTCAGCGGAAGTGCAATTATGCGTGGGCACATAAAATATAGGGTCATAACCGAATCCGTATTGTCCTTTTGGCTCTGTTACAATGTATCCCTCCCAACTTCCTTCTGCAATAATGGGCATTGGATCCATGGCATGCCGCATATAGACGATAACGCACTGGTATCTGGCCACGGGCTGGGACACCCCACTAGCGATCACATCTTCAATTAATAATTTTAGATTCTCTTCATCAGTTGCATTATCACCTGCGTATCGCGCTGAATAAATACCTGGTTTTCCTTTTAATATGTCGACTTCAATTCCAGAATCATCAGCGATGGCAGGTAGACCTGATAGACCTGCGGCGGACCTCGCTTTTAGAATTGCATTCTCGATAAATGTTTTTCCAGTTTCTTCAACTTCCAGGACATTAAATTTTGACTGAGGCAATAGATCAATACCTTTATTTTTAAGTATCTGTTCAATTTCCCTCAACTTTCCCTGGTTATTACTCGCGAGTACAACTTGATGGCTCATTTGTAGAGAACTCAGCTTTTCAAAGCACTTTTTTGATATTTAAATAACTGTTGTATGCCACTCTTCGCCAGCCCCAACATGGAATTTAATTCTTCATGGCTAAAGGCATGTCCTTCTGCAGTTCCCTGAACCTCGATAAATTCATTTGCACTGTTCATAACTACATTCATGTCAGTTTCTGCTGAGGAGTCTTCCAGATAATCAAGATCCAGAATTGGTATGCCCTGATGTATACCCACTGATACAGAGGCGATATTTCCTGTTAATGGATCATTTTTTAGTATGCCTTTATCGAGGGCGTGATGAATAGCATCCGATAATGCCACAAATGCACCTGTAATTGACGCGGTACGGGTACCACCATCGGCCTGTATTACATCACAGTCGAGGATTATTGTGTTCTCACCAAGTTTTTTGGTATCTACAGCCGCTCTAAGCGAGCGACCTATTAGACGCTGGATCTCCATCGTGCGCCCACCCTGACGACTAACCGCGGCCTCACGGCGCATGCGAGTATTGGTAGAACGAGGCAGCATCCCATATTCTGCAGTTATCCAACCTGTTCCCTTACCTTTTAAAAATGAGGGCACAAAGGTTTCAAAACTTGCGTTACAAATAACTCGAGTCTGCCCAAATTCGATTAATACCGAACCCTCTGCATGACAACTAAAATTTCGGGTGATAGTAATATTTCGTAGTTCATCTGCTTTTCTACCACTTGGACGCATTGAATTTTCTCCTGAATAAAGTGACATATTATACCTTTAATATCATATAATCCGATATCACATACAACAATTAAAGGAAAAGATGATTATATGTTAACTAGCATGACTGCATTCCAAAGAACCACGGAGACAGGTCAATGGGGTAGTGCGACGCTTGAAATTAAAACAGTAAATCATCGATATTTGGATATGTCTATTCGACTACCAGATGACCTTCGTATGATGGAACCTGTATTCCGTGAAATTATTCAGAACAAACTTAGTCGCGGTAAAGTCGATTGTACACTCCGGTTTGATTTGGATGAGACTGACAATGCTAACTTGGAGATAGATACAGAGTTGGCTCAAAAACTGATCAAGTCAGCCAATTTACTGGCCATAGAATCATCACAACCAATTAACCCAATAGATATTCTGAAATGGCCAGGCGTCGTCACCAAGGTAAGACCAGATTTATCTACTCTAGTTGAACCAGTCCAGGCACTGTTAATTAAAACACTGGAACAGCTAATAGAATCAAGACAAAGAGAGGGCGGGAAACTTCGCGATACAATTCTGGTTAAATGTGAAAACATGGCTAATCTAGTTGGACAAACCAGAGAACTATTACCGAAGATTATTTCGGAACTAAGATCCCGATATCAGCAAAAGGCAAGAGAACTCCTTGATGAGTTAGACAATGATAGACTCGAACAAGAAATATTACATCTTGTACAAAAAATGGATGTAGATGAAGAACTGGACCGATTAGAAATTCATCTTAGTGAAGTTAAACGAGTGCTAGACCTGAATGAACCTGTAGGCAGACGGCTGGATTTTTTAATGCAGGAACTTAATCGGGAAGCTAATACTCTAGCATCCAAATCTATAAATATAGATACCAGCAACTCATCGATTGATCTAAAAGTTCTGATTGAACAAGTTCGAGAACAAATACAAAATATTGAATAGAGCGGAATACTTATGAATAAAAAACCAGGAAACGTGTTCATTATCTCTGCTCCTTCCGGTGTGGGGAAAACATCGCTAGTTAAAAGCTTGTTAGAAATGATGTCCAGTTTATATGTGTCAATTTCTCATACTACGCGTCCCAAACGACCTTATGAAACCGATGGAATACACTACAATTTTGTTGAAAAAGCAGAGTTTGAAAGATTGGTTAAAGCAGATAAATTTCTTGAATACGCTCTTGTATTTGATAATTATTACGGCACATCACGGCCATGGGTTGAAGAACAACTCTCTAAAGGGAAAGATATTATCCTTGAAATAGATTGGCAAGGAGCCCAACAGGTTAAAAAGAAATTAAAAAATACAATTAACATATTTATATTACCTCCTACCTATGAGGCTCTGAAATCACGTCTTATAGGGCGAGGTGATGACGAAAAAATGATTTCTCACCGAATGAATGAGGCAAAAAATGAATTAATTCATTATAATGAATACGATTTTATCGTAGTAAATGATGATTTTGATACTGCATTGAATGAATTAAAAACACTAATTCTCACTATGAAGCACGGATATCAGCAACAAATGGGCTATTATGATGATATTGTTGCAGGGCTGTTGAATGATAGCTAAAAGTAAGTAAAATACGCGCCCTTGCAGTACAACTAACGAGGATAACAAAAGTGGCAAGACTGACCGTAGAAGATTGCATGAGTCATATTAGTAATAGGTACGACCTGGTAACACTCGCCGGGAAACGAGCAAGGCAACTTGCAATGGGTGCTGAAGCGCTGATTGACGAACAAGGAGATAAACCAACAGTGATTGCCTTACGGGAGATCGCTGAAGGTCTCGTGACTCTGGAAAATATCACCAAGTTAAACATTGGTAGTTATGAGGAAGAGATCTCACTGGAATTCGCACCAACCGAATAAATAATTCATCCCCTCTGGTGGGCTAGTAACCAGCTAAAATTCATTAACTTCTTCTGCAGAATCTAATCTGTCAGGTTACAATTGACGCATGCTCAATTTTAATGACCTGGAAAAATCTACCCGAAGTTACTTATCTGATACAGAAATAAGTAATATTCGTCGTGCCTATGAATTTGGTGTTAAGGCCCACGAAGGTCAATTACGTAAAAGTGGCGAGCCTTTTATACAACACCCCCTGGAAGTCGCCTGCATACTCGCTGACATGCATATGGACTATCAAACTATATGTGCAGCAATCTTGCATGATGTAATCGAAGATACCGAAACCGCAAAGAGTGAAATCCGTAAATTATTCGATAAAGAGATTGCTGCACTCGTTGATGGTGTAAGCAAGCTTACACAAATCCAGTTTGACAGCAAAGAAGAAGCCCAGGCACATAATTTCCGAAAAATGTTGATGGCCATGACAAATGATATACGAGTCATCCTTGTCAAACTTGCGGACCGTTTACATAACATGCGTACCCTGGGTTCACTAAAGCCTGAACAACGAAGGCGTATTGCAAGAGAAACTCTTGATATTTATGCTCCGATTGCACAACGTCTTGGTATAAATAACATCCGGTTAGAACTGGAAGAACTGGGATTTGCTGTTTTATATCCATTACGATATCGAATACTGGAAGAACAGGTTATTAAAGCAAGAGGGCATAGAAAAGAAATCATCACTAAAACCAGAAATGCCATTCGACGCAGATTAAAACAAGAAAAAACACCGGCTCAGATTGTTGGAAGAGAAAAACATCTTTTTGGTATTTACCAGAAAATGCAAAAGAATAAACTTTCATTTAGCGAGGTGTATGACGTCTATGCATTCCGTATTATTGTTGAAAATGTTGATCTTTGTTATCGAATGCTTGGAACTGTTCATAACTTATATAAACCTGTGCCTGGAAAATTTAAAGACTATATCGCAATACCAAAAGTTAACGGTTATCAATCATTGCATACCGTACTGTTTGGCCCGTTTGGTGTGCCAATTGAAGTTCAGATTCGAACAAATGAAATGGATGATGTAGCAGAAGCAGGTATTGCTGCGCACTGGTTATATAAATCTGGTAGCTCTAATGAACAGAAAAGTGCACAAAAAAGAGCACGAGAATGGCTAAAAAATATTTTGGATATGCAAGCTACTGCGGGCAATCCACAAGAATTTCTGGAAAATGTAAGAATCGATCTATTTCCGGATTCTGTATACAACTTCACACCTAAAGGAAAAATTGTTGAATTACCACGTGGTGCAACTGCAGTAGATTTTGCATATGCAATTCATACAGATGTTGGAAACAGTTGCGTGGGTGTTCGTATAAACAGGCGTCTGGCACCATTGGGAACCGCTCTGACTACTGGACAGACAGTTGAAATCATAAATGCCCCAGGTGCCAGACCTGATCCTGCATGGCTAAATTTTGCTATAACTGCAAAGTCTCGTTCAAATATAAGACATTTTCTAAAAAATCTGCAAAAAAATGAAGCAGCTTCATTGGGAAAAAGGCTTTTGGTGCGTGAATTAAAATTGTTGTCTGTACTTTATGATGAGATAGATTCTAATAAAATGGAAAAGACTTTAGAAGAGCATCATCTAGAAAATGAAGAACTCTTACTTCAGGAAATTGGCCTTGGAAATCGTATGGCAAAGCTTATTGCCAGACAATTAATAAATGAACAAGATGTGCCTGAACCCCCTGACAGACAAAATTCCAAAGATAATCAACCGCTGATGATAAAAGGCACAGAAGGAATGGTTATTAATTTTCCTAAATGCTGTTTACCTATTCCAGGTGATAAAATTATTGGATTTGTAACAGCAGGAAGGGGAATCGTGGTACACCACCAATCTTGTTCTAATGTAGCTGAATACAGAAATCATCCAGAAAAATGGATTAGTGCCGTGTGGGAAAATGGAATTGAAAGTGATTTCCAAACTCACATAACTATTGAAGTCACTAATCAACGTGGTATGTTGGCTAAACTTGCATCAACAATTTCAGAAGAAGATGCAAATATAGTCCACATAGAAATGAAAGACCGCGATGATAGATATACTACGCTAAAATTCATAATTGAAGTTAGCAGCCGGATCCATCTTGCAAGAATTATGCGTAAGGTACGTATTATTAAAAGTGTTGCACGGATTTCAAGAAAGTAGTCATGCCATTGCAACTAATTATTTCTAATAATTAAATAAAGATTATGTCCAGGAAGATTATCACAACAGACAAGGCCCCGGCAGCAATTGGGACTTACTCTCAGGCTGTCAAAATTGATAATATCGTTTATTTATCAGGCCAAATTCCATTATCAGCAGAGACGATGTCTCTTATTAGCGAAAATTTTCGAGAACAAATAACACAAGTATTTACCAACCTTGCAATCGTTGCTGAGGCAGCCGGCGCTACATTAAATGATGCTGTAAAATTAACTATTTACCTAACCAATCTGGAAAACTTTAATGAAGTTAATGAAGTGATGTCTACCTTTTTTCAGGAACCATTTCCTGCCAGAGCTGTTATTGGGGTATCAGAACTACCCAAAAATTCGCTGGTTGAAATAGACGCAATATTACATTTAACTAGCTGAGCCTCTCGTTCTGGCATGTTATCCAAAGATATAAATTCTCCTGTTACCATCCTTACTGGTGTTGGTCCAGGATTGGAACGGCGACTCCATAACCTGAGCATCAAATCGGTTCAAGATCTACTATTTCATCTGCCCTATCGCTATATTGACCGAACTCATTTAACTGCAATCGGCAGTCTGTTACCTGGCAAGGATGCGTATATACAAGGTAAAATTGAAATTGCTCAAATTAAATTTGGTAACCGGCGGACATTACTCTGTCGTATAGAAGATGGAACTGGTTCATTAACATTAAGATTTTTTCATTTTAATAGATATCAACAAGAGCGCCTTGTAGCTGACAAAAATATCCGCTGTTGGGGTCAAGTAAGAAGAGGAAGCAATGGTCTGGAGATGATTCATCCCGAATATCAACAAATTGATACTTCTGAATTAGGAACATTGGAACAGACACTTACACCTGTGTATCCGGCTACCGATGGACTAGCCCAGATCAGACTAAGAAAATTAACTGACCAGGCAATAATTATTTTAAAAGACAGCAAACAAGGGCTGGAAGATTTAATACCACTTCATTATATTAATGATCAATCCTTTCCTTCTTTACAACAGGCGTTGATATTTCTACATCGCCCTCCTCCAGGTGTTGATATCGAAGCCATGATCCTGGGCAATCACCCTGCACAACGACGTCTTATATTTGAGGAATTACTTACTCACCAGTTGAGTTTCAGATTATTACGTAAGCAAATACGTACACATTCAGCATATTCTCTTATAAACGTAGAGAATACATTAATTGATAAGTTTCTTAGATTATTACCATTTAAATTAACCACTGCTCAATCAAAGGTCATTAAGCAAATTAATAATGATATGAATAATGACATTCCGATGTTACGCCTGATTCAGGGAGATGTTGGCTCTGGCAAAACTGTGATATCAGCTCTGGCAGCGATACGAGCTGTCTCAGCAGGGTTGCAGGTTGCATTAATGGCTCCCACCGAATTACTGGCAGATCAACACTACTATAATTTTCAAAAATGGATGGCTGCTCTCGATATAAACGTATTTTATTTAACTGGAAAAATACGAAAATCATTACGTACCGATGTACTAAATAAGATTGAAACCCAAAAGCCACTCATTGTAATTGGAACACATGCGTTGTTTCAGGAAGGCATAAATTTTTCAAATCTCGGCCTTGTTATTATTGATGAACAACATCGTTTTGGAGTACATCAGAGACTCGCTCTAATTGAAAAAGGAAGTAATGCTCTAATAAAACCTCATCAGTTAATAATGACGGCCACTCCCATTCCACGTACTCTCGCGATGTCATTATTTGCTGAGTTAGATGTATCCACGATAGACGAATTACCCCCCGGACGAATACCCGTCACAACATTAATTTTATCAAATCAGAAAAGGGATGAAATAATTGACCGCATATCCAGGGTCTGTAAGCAAGGTCAGCAGGTTTATTGGGTTTGCACACTAATTGAGGAATCAGAAACCATGCAGTGTCAAGCTGCCGTAAACACATATGAGCTTCTTTGCAATTCAGCGCCTCATCTTTCAATCGGCCTTATTCATGGGCGTCTCAAAGCCGTGGAAAAAGAGAAAATAATGAATGAGTTTAAATCAGGCATTATTAATCTACTCGTCGCGACAACAGTAATTGAAGTAGGCGTAGATGTACCTAATGCGAGTTTAATGGTTATAGAAAATGCAGAACGTATGGGATTATCTCAACTGCATCAACTTAGAGGAAGAGTCGGCCGTGGTAAAAATAAAAGCCATTGCGTCATGTTATATCAATCACCATTATCTGAGACGGCCCAATCCCGTCTTAATGTTGTTCGTATGTATTCAGATGGATTCATATTAGCGGAAAAAGACCTTGAATTGCGAGGCCCTGGCGACCTACTAGGAACTCGACAAACGGGAATTCCTCAGATGCAGATAGCCAATTTAACCAGAGACGCAGTTTATCTCCCACAGATCAGGAAGATTGCTGATTCCATGCTAGAGACGTACCCGAATCAAGTGGAAAAACTCTCTAAAAGATGGTTATCCAGCCGAATTGAATACGCTAAAGTTTGATATGATTCGTGCCATACGCTTAATACCAGATCACGTCACTCAATAATGTTGATATGCAATTATATTTAGAGAAAATTCAACTTGTATTTTTACATATTCTAAAATCTGGAAACTATTATGGCCGAAAGTATTTAAAGTTATTCATTAATTGGATAAAACAGAAATGGCCTTTTATTAAAACCCGTTTGTTTTTGTATTTCCGTGTTACACGTTTGGATAAGCCAATTGGTGCCATGTTGCTACTATGGCCGACTCTGTGGGCATTATGGTTAGCAGCAGAAGGATTTCCTACACTACATCTTTTCCTGGTATTTACGTTAGGTGTATTTCTTACGCGATCTTCAGGTTGTGTATTTAACGATATCGCAGATAAAGATTATGACTCGCAAGTGGAACGCACAAAATTCAGACCCATAGCAACAGGCGAATTAGATAGCAATGAGGCAATATTTGTAGCAATCACACTTTTAATTGTTGCATTTTTTTTGGTATTAACTACCAATAAATTTACAGTCTTTTTATCTTTTATTGCAATACCATTGGCAATAATCTATCCCTTTATGAAACGATATACCTACGTACCACAATTTTTTCTTGGGCTTGCATTTAGTTGGGGTATTCCCATGGCATTTGCAGCTCATACCAATGCAATACCTCCGATCGCCTGGTTGTTATTTATTGCCAATATCCTCTGGGTCGTTGTATATGACACTATATATGCCATGGTTGATCGAGAATATGACCTAAAGATAGGTGTAAAATCGACAGCAATTTTGTTTGGTGAGTCAGACCGAGTATTTATCGGAATTCTGCAATTTATGTTAATAATTGTCCTGTTATTAATCGGTATACAAATTAATGCAGATATGATCTATTATTGGTTTCTGGTTCCATCGTCAATATTAATGGTTTATCACCAACATTTAATTAAGCATAGGATACCGGATCAGTGCTTTAGAGCATTTCTTAGTAATAACTGGCTAGGTGCTGCAATATTTGGAAGTTTTATATTTAATTTTATATGAATAAATCTAGAAATAATCTGAATATCATACTTATTAATGGCCTGCTATTAACTAGTAGTGTAAGTCTTGCACAAACGAATGATGTGCAAAATGACGATCTACCTACAGATATAAGTAATATTGAATTATCAAACTCTCGAAACGATTCCACACCAATTTATAATGCTGTTACTTCAACTTCAGAGCAGGAACAAGATCAATTAGAAATAAGCGAAACTAATATTAGTATTAATTCAGTCCCAGAGGATGACGAACTGACTGATTCTGAGTCTGATTTAGTGGATGCAGAATGTCTCAGAATAGGTACGAAGCTCGGCAGTGTTAGCTATGATGACTGCCGTAATTTGAACCTGAGATTAACAGGAAGTAAATCTATCAATAATGCTTCACTATTATTTAAAGAGTATCCACCTTTATCATCGAGAAAACCAATGGCTAGAGTTTTACTACTAGGTGGAATTCATGGTGATGAATATTCCTCAGTAAGTATTGTGTTTAAATGGCTAAAAACCCTGGATCAATTTCATTCTGGCCTATTTCATTGGCACATTCTCCCTCTGGTAAATCCTGATGGTTTATTGAGGAATGGTTCTACTCGAACTAATGCCAATGGCGTTGATATAAATCGAAACTTCCCCATTTCTGATTGGAAAAATACAGCTCTGAGTTATTGGACAAACCAGGCAAATAAAAACATTAGAAAATATCCTGGGCCAAACGCCATGAGTGAACCAGAGACCATTTTGGTTGTAGAGGAAATTAATAAATTTAATCCAGATGTGATCATTTCAGTACATGCTCCGCATGGCGTAGTTGATTATGATGGGCCGGAAAATGGACCTTATAAACTTGGCCGTTTATATCTTAATCTCTTAGGAACGTATCCAGGATCGCTGGGCAATTATGCAGGTTTACAAAGACAAATACCTGTTGTAACTATCGAATTACCCTACGCAGGCATTATGCCTACACCAACTGAAATTTCTGATATTTGGCGAGACCTGGTAAGATGGTTGGTAAATAATGTTCCTCCGAATAAAGAAGAGCACTAAGTCAGGAGACAGATCCCTCATAAACTATTCGCCACTGTCCGTCTTTTTCCATGCGCCAATACTGACGTTTTACGAAATCCCGGACCAGATTATCACTCTCGTAACGCTGTTTAAATGTAACAATTATCAAATCGGGTTCCCCGGGATATACAAAAATACTTTTCTCAGAGATGCCAACTTTAATATATCCTTTCGACGGATTTACTCTGCGCTTGTACTCCACCCAACTCTGATAATTCATTCCTAAACCGGAATATGTCGTAGAGTAATGATTTAAATATAGTTCTGGATTACGACTTTCCCAGTCCCGACGCCATTGATCAATAATTGAAATGTATTGTGGTTGTCTGTCTAACCAATGCTTTTTATCAATCCATCCAATTTTCTCAGTAAGGATAACAGGTGTATTACCCTGGATGTATGGGGCAATCGATAGCAAGTCACCATTACTCAATATGACACATCCATCACTGTCTCGAGGTGGACGGTTTAAAGTATAGCTCGGTGTCCCATGTAACCAGATACCGTATCCTGTACGACCATGACGTTTGTCCCATTCATTTGGATAATCAATCGGAAATGCACCAATCCCGTATAAATCCGGAAGCTTTTCAGCGTCAATTGAACCCGTAACATAATACACACCTACGGGTGTTTTTTGGTCACCTTCTGCTATTTTACCTGTTCCATTTTTTCCTATAGTCACATAAAAATCATGTTCAAGTATTGGGACACCATTATCATTGCGGTAGATATATAATCTAGATGTAGACATATCTACTATTACTGCATAAGGTTGATTTTCACTCAATTGCACCAGGGAAGATGGAATTTTGTTCAATGGAGGTGGTTGTTTTTGATATGACCATCGAGACTTGGCTTCATCCAATAATGCAGAAATTTGTTCATATGGGGCTGACTGGTAATTACCAAATTCACGAATGGGATAGCTCTTTGCCATTAATAAATCTGCATACATTAATTGGGCGAGACGGTAAGTCGGATATGTATCAACAATAACTTTAATACTTTCAATTGCCTTATCAATATTACCGAGTCGAATTTCTTCCAAAGCGGTAACAAGAATTTTTTCATGTTTGAACTGAAGGTTAGTTTGACTTGTAAGATTGGAAACTGACTCGTCGGCATAGATAACACCAACATGGAAATAAAACCCAAAGATTAATATTAAAAAATAATTTCTTACCATAATCAAATAGTGCTATTTTGTTTTTTCCTGAGTAATTCGCCAGTTATCGTTTTCCAATTTCAATAACATTGTCTTTTTAACTCTATCCCTGTAAACATTTGACTGATATACCTGTGTAAATGTCGCTTGCGCATAATCTAAACCAAGCATTTCGACCACCAAATCTGAAATTATAATTTGTATATCACCCGGAACATTTAATCGTTGACGCCGATATTGGCGCCATTCTTCGAGCGACCTATTATCTTCTGGAGTAAAGTCATTCGCATAAAACGAAAGATATTTCTCCACATCTTTTGTAGACCATGAAACTGACCAGTCCAATACTGCTTGTTTTACCAGTGAAACACCTAACTGACTTTCAAGCAGCTGATTTTGTCTTTTCAGCTCTTCCTCACGTTGTCGAATTTCATTAGTTATGTCATCAATAGAAGTTAATTTCGTAGATGCAGGAGGAGATATCTCATTAGCTTGGTTTGGGAGAGGTTCTTCTACGGGAACCTGTTGTACCGGTGAAGTATCAGATTCGCCTTTACCATTATTAATTGCCAGAACAACAGGTTCAACCGATTCCGGATGAGAAAATAAATCATTTACCAACGATAATTTTGCCCTCGCAGCATTATTTTCCTTATCCAGTTCCAGGGCCTGATTATAGGCCTGACTAGCAAGTTTTGCATATATATCGCCGATATTTTCATGGGCAGTTGCATACGTTGGATGCGTATTTATTGCCTGTACAAGTAGATCCCTTGCCTTGTCATAATCTCCCATTGAGGCATATATTACTGCAAGATTATTATACGGTTCCGGGAGATCGGGGTTCGACTCTGTTATCTCAATAAAAACATCTCTAGCCTGTTCAAGTCTATCCATTCGGGTCAATATTAATCCCTTTAGAAACCTGTATGTCACATTGTTTCCGTTTTTTTGAAGTTCATTATCAGTAAGATCCAAAGCTTCCAAGAATTTACCTTCTGCAGTCAAGCTCTGAATATTATCAACATCAGAACGCAATAATGGTGAATTGCATATTAGAAAAGTGACAAAAAGAATTTGTAAAATTATCTTTATTTTTATAATTCTGCTCTTCATATCTGCAACTTCAATCAAGCCTCATAAGTTATAAATTTAGCATAATACAATACCATAATTTACAGATTGGATATATTATTGCAGTTAATTGGTACAGATTCATATCTAGCCGGAAATCCATTAAATAACTCATTTTTGGCGATTGAAGAATTAGTCATCTTGATATCCAGCCAATATAATCTACTCACATCCGAATAGGGAACTACTACTGGAACATAGCCTTTATTATTAAGTTCTTTTAG
>JBNMOP010000041.1:0-21408 GCA_051275005.1 Gammaproteobacteria bacterium
ACAGGTTAAGGCAGAAATAAAAATCTGAGAATTAATTAACCCACAGCGACAGCTATAACACCTATCGTTGCCAGTAACGCAGCAATGTAGGTAACTAAGTCCGGTCGTCGTTCGGCACGAAATACAACAACCGACAGAAATGATGCCATAAAGACTTCAAGAGAATTAATCATAACCACGGTGGAGACTTTTTCATAATAGAGGGCGGCGAATTGCAATATCTGTCCCACCGAGACAAATATGCCAGATAACAATAACCAGCGATTTATATTGGAAAACATATATCTCAAATTATCGCGATAAGTTTGAGTAAATATTGCGGCGATGCCAAAACATGCAAATCCACTTACTGCACTAATCATTGTCCCAAATACTGGGGCATTGATTTCCATTAGACCATTTTTTCGTCCGATATATGCCAGGGCATATGCCAGGGCTGAACCTACACCCCAGGCATAATTAATCGGTGAAATTTTTTCACCACTGTGCGCAGATTCTATTCCACTTAAGGATTTGTATATTAGTAAACCGAAGGCAACGGCAATAATTAGCATGCCTATAGTGTCTATGCCAGTAATAGGTTCAGAAAGAAATATTGCTGCGCATAATACTGAGAAGAAAGGGTTTAGGCGTTTAACAGATCCTGCCCTTGTAACACCAAGATATCGAATGGATGAATAGAGCAGGGTGCGGCCAAATGCCATGGCAAAAATACCTGCGAGTACAAACCAGATCATCCCCTCTTCCCAATTATCCGAACTTGTCCGCCCGGTGTCTCCACGCTCCAGGATTATCCATAAAACGAAGGAAAAAATCATGGTTACAAATACCGAAAAAAGTACACCCTTATCTCGCCTGTCCTTTGCTCCTTTTGCTATGAATACGCTGCCGAAAGCAAAACTAAAAGCCGAAAGCAGAGCAAGTAATTGGCCAAATTGAGACTCAGACATTAGAACATCCTGTAATTGGGTTCTGCTGATATACAGCACGTTGCAATCATACGCGTGCGTTATTCATTTATCCAAAGCTTGGCAGATTGCTACCCTTAATAGTATATAGATCCAGAGCATGATGAGGTTGAGGTATTAACCATTCCGGATGTTATATGCTTGATATAAAAATAGTATATTACTGACCGATTCTTATTATTTGCACAGTTGGAAATTGTGCTTTGTACTTAAAGCCATATAATGTAAAGTTGATATCAACAACGTGGGGTCAGCAGCTACTCGACAAGATAGTCGCGAGTTTGCTGTTACGGGTCAGTCCTGTTTTATCCTGATATTTAATTCATAATTAATGGGGGGGTTCTTTTGGACTTTAAACAAGCTGTTTCAAAAGCACAAGCACTGAGAAATAACCTTGGAACGGTTGTTAAAGGGCATGAAGTAGCCCTGAATATGACTGTGATAACAACGTTGGCCAGGGGCCATATGCTATTGGAGTCGGTGCCGGGTGAAGGTAAAACTCTTCTCGCCACTGCCCTTGCCTCCTCTATCGAAGGAATTAGCATAGGCAGAGTGTCCGGCCAGCCTACTCTCAAGCCATCAGATATGTTGGGCGCTGAGATCATGGGAAAAGAAAGCGGAACGTTTGAGCTGATCAAGGGCCCTATCTTCCATAACGTTGTCCTGTTTGACGAATTGAACCGAACCGATCCGAGGGCACAGTCTGCACTGCTTGAGGCGATGCAGGAAGGTCAGGTAACGATTGGGGATACAACACATTTGTTACCTCAGCCGTTTCTTGTAATAGCTACCCAGAACCCATTGTCTCAAGAAGGTACCTGGGAGTTGGACGCAGCGGCGAAACAACGCTTCCTGGTCAAGATCCACTGGTTTTCACCACCCCGACATATCGAATATAAGATCGCAACCGAAGCCAAGGCGTTCCTCAGTGAAAACCTTGCAATGTTGAAACCCGTAATTAACAGGGAAGAACTGATGGAAATTCAGGAGATGGCACAGTCCCAGGTTAAAGTGACCGATGATATTATTCACTTGATGAATGCTATCACCGTGGCAACTCGACCAAAGGACGTCTCCTATCCTGCCGACGCGCTTGATGCACATGAAGAATTTGGACGCGAGGTGATTAGTGATAGCGGCGGGGTTAGTTCTCGCGCTACCAGTTTCTGGCCACCATTGTTACGTGCACATGCACTGTTTCATGGTAGAGACAAGGTTCTGCCATACGATGTTTTTGCAACGGCTTACTCTATGCTTAACCATCGAATCGAAACAAATTACCCTGTAAATATTGAGAAGTTGATACACCTTATTCTTAGTGAGCGAGGGTATGCATACTAAGGAAAAAAGTTCTGCAGCCGTATCAATATTAGATAAACGGCGGTTGCAGGCTCTGGGGATACTGCTCCAGATAAAATTAAAATCTATAACCTTTCTTCCCGGCCGTCATCCTCTGGGCAGGGCAGGTGAAGGGATGCGTTTCCTACGTACCCGTCCTTATGAACCTGGCGAGGATAAACCAAGAGATATCGATAAATTCAGTTTGCCGGGCAAATATTGGGTAAATGAATGGGAAGCTGAGGTCCGGGCATCAGTACTTTTGCTTTGTGATTATTCAGGTTCTATGGCGTTTCCTCCAAAAGACGCAGTACGAAATCTCTCGTTACTTCAATTAACCTACTCATTATGGAGAGCGAGCGACCGGGTACGGACTATCCTTTATAGCAAAGGTGACCGTGAAAAATTTGAAGAAGCAAACCTTAAAACACAGATGGAAAAACTTAGTAATCGTCTGGCGCAACATGAATGGTCAGAAGGAGAGGACGCTCTTGATGCACTACAGGCCTACTGCTTACGTTCCCGGGGTAATAGAGACGACCTGATATTTCTGATGTCGGATTTTTCTACTGCAATGGAACATGCAAGCACATCAGAGTGGCGTTCTGTCCTAAGAAGACTGTCAGGCGGCCTCGTCCCTGTTATTGTAAGCTTTAAGATGTCAGATGCTGTTATGGGATCTATTAAACTATGGGATCCGGTACGGCAAACACAACGACTGACTTTCCTAACCCCAAAACGCATAGACAATATTAATCAAAAAGAGATGGATCGAGTTTTAAAGCTGGAGAGTTTCTTCCGTTCTTTAGGCCTGGACTATCTCATCGTAAGGCATGAACGAGATGTGTATCCGCAGCTTGCAAAGTTGAAGGGATTACGCAGAAGGAGAAGATCTTGACAAATATTCGTGTAATTTTCACCGGCTTGATTGTTGGCCTTTTATGTTTCACCGTCCATGCTGAAACGGAAGAGCTGATTGCACAAGTTTATCAGGACGACAATATTACTATCCGTGCCGGCGTTATAAATCTGGAAAACAGAATTATACATTTCGGTGAAGTGTTACCTCTAGTGGTAAGAGTAACTTACAATTCTACCGAAGTGCAATTGCAGGAAATGGATGCCGAATTTTTTACCGCTTCCTGGACGGAAGAGTTGGGGGCTTATCTTCTGGATTCCCAATCGACCAAACTGACCAGTGCTTCCGACACGATTCAGGAACAACGCGATGTTTACCAGTTCCAGATACTTGCCTGTCCCGATGGGGCGGTATTATGTAAGGGTACCAGACTATATAAAATACCCGAATTTACACTCCAATATAAAATTATTGATGAAGTTGGAAACGAGCTCTCTGCTGAATCTGTACAGTTTAGCCCCTGGCCAACAGATATTATGATTGCATCGGCGATTCCACTTGGAGAGGAAGGGGAACTCAACACATTTCCCACATATTTTCCAACCGGGGCATTTCCAAATCCATTGTCAGGAGTGAGTTACAGACAGCCGTCTGCGGGGATGATCGCCGGTGGACTGTTTTTATTATTAGGAGGAATATTCATGTCGCCATTTAGCTTTTTTAAACGAAAAGGGTTTGCAGTCAAAGAAAAGACACGCTGGGAAGAAGTGCTTGAGCAACTCAAGTCAGGAGAGATAGGAGCTGAAGACCAATTTCTGGATGCATTGAGAAAATGCCTGGTTTGGTATTGTGTTGACACCCTCAAAGTTGATCCATATTACTGGCTTAAGCACGAAGAGGAAGTCTCAGGGGAAGTCCATAAAAGCACCGGTGAGTTTGCCGAAGTTAAGAGCCTCTTCATTGACCTGCTGCATAGTCCTAGTGGAGAAGGCGATGTCCTGCTAGAGCGCTTGACGGGCGTGATTGCGGATGCACGATAGAGCAAATAAATTCAAGGGTATGGGACAGGACTGATGGATTGGTCCAATTTTCAGGTAGGTAAATGGTGGCCACTCCTGTTGGGTATTGCGGGCATGCTGGTACTGTTTACGATCTCGTATCGTAGTAAAGGTGAATTGTTTCCTGATATAAGACTCCTTTCCGATACTGCGCCTGCCGTCGGAACTTTGGACCGGTTACCTCTTATACTGGGAGGAGTTATAGTCATATTGCTTATGATTTCCATGATGGACATAACCACGACACGATCGACGGTGGTTAACAAGACGGCCAGAGATTTTATGGTGGTAGTAGATACCTCACGCTCCATGAGAGAGAACACATCAATATTACGTGAGAATGTTCCAACTACTTTTCCTCGGGGTGCAGGGTTATATTCAGGGCAGGTAGATGATCCGAGCACGATACCAGAACTGGCTCGTTATGAACTTGCTAGAGAAAGCTTACTCCACTTCATGGGCTCGCTGAATCAAAATGAAGACAGGATCCAATTGACTTATTTTAATTCCCAAGTGTATCTGATGTCTGGCTTTACAACAAATTTTAATTTTTTAAAACAGCAGCTGGAGGCTATGGATCCATACGTGACTTACGGCACGAATATTCGATGGGCCCTGGAGCAAGGCTTAAATATGATTGATAGATACCCCAGCCGGAACAGGCAGGCGGTTATTCTGTTAACTGATGCCGAGGCTAAAAATACTGACGATTTAAAAGAACAGTTATATCGACTTGGTCAACTCGATCTTTCTTTTTACCTGCTCTGGATAACCTCTGATTCAACAGGTGAGGTATCACAGCAGGCACTGGAATTTCTCCGTAGCACCCGCGCCATAGGCACCGCTTTTACCATTGAAGATATGGATGAAGGTAATCTCGACAAGGCGCTTGATGCGATTGGTAAACTTGAGAGTTATGCTTACGAGGAATTTCAGCATGAACAGATAGATTTGTCTGAATATGTTTTTGTCCTGGCTCGTTGGCTAATGTTGTTGTGGATACTACTTCTTGCCACCATCTACCATCCCGCAAGACTTGTCACCTTCAGCGGAAGGAGTTGATACTGTAATGATTAATGAAGTCGAAATAGATAAAGAATTACCACCCGGTTCGGTCATAGATGAATTAGCCGATAGTAACAAGGTGGTAAAGACCCAAAAGAGAAAAAAATTTATTTCTTATACTCTATTCGTATTTGCTTTTTTTCTGTTGTTGTCCGGTCTTCAAGCGTTAATTTTTTATAGTAAATTCTTGCCTCAGATTGATGATACTAACGGTAAATTATTTACGCTAACCCTGGAAAAGACCCGAGGCGAGCAGTTAAAAAATATACAGGTAAAATTCCAATCTCTTAGAACAGTGGTAAAAGGGCAGGGTGAAATTTCAAGTCGAATTGAATCAATATTTGAAATCATGGGTGAACATTTTAGTGGGGGCCCACTAGGAACGATTGAACAGGTACAGTCTGAATTACAATTAACATTGCAATTAATTCAGGAAAAGCTTGGGCAAGATGAGGCACCGATAGAATTACTAACACAGGCAACGAATGAAATAACTCAGCTTGAAAAAGATTTCGAAAAATTGCATGAAATTTACTTCATTCCGTATGATCAATTACACGCTGATCTTCAGAATACACCGTGGTATCTCTGGCCAACTGCCGGGAAACTTCGAAATATATCCGGCTATTTAAATGCCGTCACCTTTAATCGTGCTATGTACCTTTCGCAGATAGGTGAGATCGGTACCGCACGTGTGTTACTTAGTAGCATGTCTTCCAACTCAGATGATCATGAGATACTGGGCCTGGTTTATTATGGTCTTGGGCGGTTGCAGTGGGAGCTATTTCTTACCAGACTTGAACCCGAAAATTATTTTCAGGCCGTCAATTATTTACGCCAGAGTCTTCAGGCTGATCCGGAATCCTCCCTCGCGAAACGGTTATTTGATTACATGTTGTCGCTAACAGAGGCTGAATCCACACCCGGAGCGGGGAAAGGTGACCCTACCACTCTCACCGAAGGCGAAGCTGGCGCAGTACAAAATCCTCCTCCACTATTTTGATAAATCGGAATAAGTACTGATGTTACTTTCAGCCGTAATTGCTGTAACACTATTCATTGCCATATATTGGATTCGATATTTATTTATGGAACCTGGTGCCTCTGGGCGCTCAATTTCTGTTTTTTTATTTGTATTGTTTATTGTCGCGTTATCAACTATTGCATACATAGAACGCATGGATCGCTCAACTATGTTGGATGATATTCCTGTTGTGGTTGCACTCACTGCCGACCTGTCATTAAGTATGGGGGCAACGCCCGATCCCCGTGAACACGGTGTAATCGGTACACGTCTGGAACGTGCCCAACAAACGCTGCTGCCTATATTGAATGCATTGGAATCATCAGGTGCAACAGTGATGATGGGGATTACAGGTTTTACTGCAAAGTCAGAAATGATTATGGGATGGGATAGCAACATACCTCAGATACGGGAAGTGATCGAATACTCGATGGCACCTGGTCTGCTGACTCAGCCTGGATCTGACCTTGGTGTCGCATTGCAAGGTGTAATTCCCTTATTTGAAAATCTACCTGAAGATTACCAGAATCAAGAAACCAAAAAGTTTCTGATAGTTGTGTCTGATGGTGAACAGACTCTTGACAGGGGAGAAATCGAAACGGCACTGGCTGAACTTCGTGCGAATGAAGTTAGTGTTATCTCATTACAGGTTGGATTGTCGGACATTCCTGAGGGGATACCCGTATATGACGAAGCCGGGACGTTTTTTGGATTTCAGGATATTAGTGGGCAGATTTACACGGTTCCCGACACAGAAATCATGAAAATGATAGTTGGGACTGACCCTGCCACAGGACTTTATGTCCGGGGTGAAGATCCTGATGCTGTTTTGGAAATAAGTAATTTTTTAGGTATCCGCATGTCTGCTCTATCCACCTCCGGCCCCTTGTATACGGCAGTGGTATCGCTGTTGTGGGGACTTAGTTTTGCTGTCCTGTTATGGTTTGTCTGACTACATAAGGCATACTTTTTTTGGTCTATGCTCTTTTCTGACCAACATACCAACTATCAAAACATAGAACAACTGGCTAATCTTCTGAGAATTATTATGGTGGGTTACTTAATGATTCTGACTAATAGGTCTTTTTCTACGAAAAATACCTATTAGTAAAACACATAACACAACCCCGATAATGACATAAATTATGTTGGTATTTTGATCAGAAGATTCGACTATCGGCACAGGCTTTTGTTCCGATATTATTTGTTGCCCCGGTCCTGGCATAGTAATAAATATCGCTCTATATAAGCTCATTTTTTCTCGATATGCCGTTACCAGGTTATACATGTGACCCGATAAGCCACTTGAATAAATTTCCTTGATGAATTCATCCTGGCTTTCCAGGGTATCCATATGTTTTAACAGGGCGTAAACGATTTCTACACCCTGATTGCCGGCAACCGAGCGACCTGCTAAAGGATTTTCAAATAGAATTTCTGGTGACTGAAGATTGATACCATTCGCTGCAAAGTAATCAAGATTCATATTTGCTTCATCTTTCTTATGCATTAAATCATTGCGCAGCAAGGTGATTTTCCTGTCAGGCCAGGTTTCGGGTTTATAGCTTTTTCTAAAAATTTCTGTCAGGAAAGACTGGATCTGTAACAGGCTTTTTTCAATAGATTCATTTGTCCGGTCGATCATTACCTCATTTAGATTTGTATACTCGTGGGCATTGACTTCAAAACTTATTATGAGGCAGAAAATTAATGCAATGATATTATATCGGTTGCAGGTTTGATTTCTGATTTTCATTTTTTTTATCCTCAAAATTCGAGATACAATATTTCATACATAATGTCCGAGCTTCTGCTTCAATATTTATATACACAGCATACAATATAAATCATACCTGGCACACATGAACTATTTTTCAGATGTATATATTAGCCAACATGCGTCTTTTGCTCGACATATGACACAGCATTACCTTATGCTTTAGATAAATTATAATTATTATTCAGCAATTAATTTTGGAGGACTTGAATGACTACGCCTGTATTAAAGACTGTAACCCGGACACAGGGTAATAATAGTGCGCTTAAAGATGGAACAGTTAAACCTGAAGGGTTCGATCTAGAATTTGAAGAAGTGCCGGTACTGGTACATGCATTTCGTAGGATGGTTAGGGGACTGGAGTTTGATGTTTGTGAGATGGCACTGACAACCTATCTCTGTGCCAAGGAACACGGCGTAAAATTTACAGGCATTCCAGTATTTCTGGTTCGGGCGTTTCACCATGGTGCAATATTTCATAACATTAATCAGCCTGTTACTGACTTTAGTGAATTAGAAGGAAAACGGATCGGTGTAAATCGTGGTTATACGGTAACTACCGGTGTTTGGGCCCGATCAGTATTACAAAACGAGTATGGGGTGGATTTGAGTAAGGTGACCTGGGTATTATCCGGTGATGAGCATGTAGAGGCATATCAACCTCCAGAAAATGTTGTTCCTGTAGAAGAGAGTAGGGATATTGAACAAATGTTACTCGCTGGAGAGCTTACTGCAGCAATAAATATCAAAGCGGAGCATCCAGACATACAACCTGTAATTTCCGATCCCATTGAAGCAGGTATTTCTGCCTTCAATCGTAACGGGCATTATCCCATCAACCATTTGGTTGTGATTCGTGATGAAATAATCGAAAAATATCCGGATGTGGCCGTTTCAATTTTCAATGCTTTTGCTGAATCAAAACGACTATATCTGCAGCGATTATTAAACGGCAAGGTTGAAAAGCCCAATGAGATGGATGGGTTGTATCTCAGATTAAATGCATTGGCAGGGGACCCATTACCCTATGGTGTACCGCCAAACCTGGCGATGCTTGAATATCTGTTTTCCACCGCGGCCTCACAACAAATCCTTAAAAAACCGGTGGAATTAAATAAAGTCTTTGTACCGTCGACCCTCAATTTAATTGCTTGACGACGAAATGCCAGTGACTGAATGCTTTTAGCCCCGAGCCCAGCACTGGCAATTGCTCCTGCATTGCCAGCATTTCCGCCACCCCTGGCTGTCAGTCCCGAGCCCCGCTCAAGCGGGTACCTGATCCAGGAAATTTAGTAATCGCGTTGGAACATTCTCTTCGTTCTGATCATCTGGAGGGATGTCCCAGTACTGCGCACCTGGTATACATTCTTCAAGATATCTTGCTGCTGCGGTAGAGTGGGCGATGTCCTTGCCTGGTACGATTAATGTTGGGACATTCAATTGCAACAGGTCCTCTGGCTCCGCACCCGGCGCGGTATCGCGATCCAGCAGGGTACGGGACATACTCTTGATAATCAGCTTGTATTTCTCAACGTCCAGTTTTGCATAGTGATCAGCAAAATTACTATCTGTGCGAATTACCGGTGCCCAGGGACCAACGCGTGGATCCTTACCAAAACCTGACTCAGTATTTTTTGCAAGCTCAATAACGCCCTCCAGTCCCTTATCTTCAATTAGGGCAAGATGGGTATTAAATCTATCTTGTCCCCTGATCCTGAACTTGGCCCCACCCACTGGCCAGTACAGGATTTGACTTAACACCATCTCAGGATGTGTTACCGAAAACGCGGTAACTGGACATACGCCCATACAACCACCAAGTAAATGTGCTTTGGGGAATCCAAGATGATCTAAAAGTCCTTTTCCCTGGGCAACATATGCATCCCAGGTGATACGCTCAACGCGACCACCTGATAAACCGGTTTCCCGTCGATCAAATATGATACAGGTGTATTTATCTGGAAGGTGATCCAGTAATTTAATGCGGGCATAGACACCCAGGTTAGACCATTTATCCAATGAAGCATCGAATCCACCAGGAGAATACATCAGCAGAGGTGGGCCATCGCCACGGACTTCGTAGTTCGTTTTAATTCCGTCAATAATCGTTGTTGTCATGTTGATCTCGCTTATTTCTTTATTGGGGCGCCGTTTTTAATCTGCTGGCCAGCACGCGCCTCGGATATCATCGTCGACAGTGCATCCAGTATGGAGCGTGACACATTTGCATAGGTGTCACGATCATCGTCGAGGAATTTGACGCCATACCCTATAGCCGTATTCGCAAGTCGGACGCGGCCATCCAACCAGGGACCGCCGCCTAGACCGCCGATCACTGGGATAGAAACTGCAGCGGTCACTACGGGACCGACTACCGGCCCTGAATTGGTAAAATTCAGCATTACCGCCCCAGCCTCCTCAAGCATTTTCGCCTCATTGACTATATGTTCCTGCATTTCAGAAGGGACTTCGACACCCGGTTTTGAGACCGCGGAATAATCCATGCCGTATTTCAGTGCGGTCTGTGGGGTGATGCCAAACTGGGCCCAGACGGGTATCCCAGCACGGGTTAACGCTGTAACTGCTTCGGGAAAGTCTGCAGCACCATCGAGTTTGATCACATCAATACCGGCCTCCTTGACCATGCGTATTCCTGCCCGTACAGCGGCCTTGGTTCCTTCCTGTAATGGACCATAGGGAAAATCGGCACTTACCAGTGCGCGTTTGGTTCCCCGCCGCACTGCCTGGGTTACAGTGATCATCTGGTCCATGGTAATCTCAAGTGGATTGGTTTGTCCCCACATATTGAGCCCGACTGTATCGCCGACTGAGATGATATCAGCACCGGCACGATCGGCAATGTGGGCCATGTGATAATCCCAGGCGACTATGCCTACAATTTTCTCACTTTTATTTTTCATTTCCTGTAGTAGTGGTATTGTTACTTTTTCTGCCATTCCTAAATCCCCGTAAGTTGTCTAAGTTCAAACTTATTAGCTAAAATAGTTGATTTGATCAATTCATTGCTAGTACAACAATTTTCATCTGATTATAAGATGGAAATATGAAGTGTATTCGGAAATGATATCAGTTTCTATGCATTAACATATACCGTATTTATTGTGCATCTGAATACCTAAAAGAAAATCTAGAATTGATATTTTTTAATTTTAGATTTACTTCTCCATACCATGTGATTCAATTTATCCAGATTTATCATATGGAAAATCACATTTTATCAATGCATATTATTGTGGCGATGTGCGTTAAATGATAATATATAATCAGTATTCCAATCTAGGAATAGACCTCGCAGGTAGTCAAATCAACTCTACATTCCGGTAATATAATGGAGTAGAACATCAAAACGGATACACGCACGTGACTGCAGGCCTTTAAAAAATTGAATTAATTCGGATGTAATAGGAGTCTTGATCGATGCTTACTAAAGATAAAAATGACCTGATATGTGAAACAGGGCCAGGAACCCCTATGGGAAATCTGTTTCGTTGTTATTGGGTACCCGCGCTGTTGGCAGAGGAATTGCCAGAAGCTGATTGTGCTCCCGTGCGTGTCAAATTGATGTCTGAACACATGGTGGCTTTTCGAGATAGCGAAGGCAAGTTAGGCTTGATCGATGAATTTTGTGCCCATAGATGTGTATCACTCTGGTTTGGACGTACAGAAGATAATGGATTGCGTTGTCCATATCACGGTTGGAAATATGACATCACAGGTCAGTGTGTAGACGTACCATCTGAATCTCCCGAATATGCCAAAAACATAAAGTTAAAATCATATCCACTGGTTGAAAAGGGCGGCATTTTGTGGACATATATGGGTGACCCGAAGAAACAACCGCCACTACCAGAATACGAATTTTGTACGCTGCCAGCGGGTCAACGATTTGTTTCCAAACGTGTACAGGAAAGTAACTGGTTACAAGGTCTGGAAGGTGGAATTGATTCCAGCCATGTTTCTTTTTTACATAGCAGTAATCTTAATACCGATCCGTTATTTAAAGGCACCAAGGGAAATGAATATAATCTCTCAGATTTGAAACCGGTTTTCGAGGTGGAAGATTATGATGGTGGATTGATAATCGGAGCCAGAAGAAATGCTGAAGATGACCAATATTACTGGCGCATTACTCCCTGGTTGATGCCGTGTTTTACCATGGTTCCCCCACGTGGTGATTACCCGGTACATGGGCATTTCTGGGTACCTATTGATGATGAAAATTGCTGGGCCTGGAGTTTTGACTATAAGCCTAATAGGGATCTTACAGAGAAGGAGCGTTGGTCTATGGAACAGGGTAAGGGAATTCATTGTGAGTATACCCCGGGTACTTATATTCCCAAGGCCAATATGGCAAATGATTATCTGATGGATCGTGAAGCGCAGAAAAACGGTTCGACTTATAGCGGTGTTGAAGGTATCGCAATTCAGGATTCATCGTTACAGGAAAGTATGGCAGGAATTAATCCCAAGACTGGTGAGCGTATTTCATGGGGCGGAACTTGTGATCGCACCAAAGAAATGTTGGCCCCCACTGACCGTGGCATCATGTTATCGCGACGCAAAATATTTGATGCAATAGAGGCGTTGGAGAAAAAAGGTGAAATTCCACAAGGCGTCGATCCAGAGTCGCAAAAGGTTCGCTCAGTTTCGATATTGTTACCAAGAGAGGAGGCTTTTAAAGAAGGGGCAAAAGAGGCCTTGCGTGTTAAAGAAGGTGAGCCACACGCCTCGGTATAAGATTTCTGCTTAATTCAGATTGTTTTCTTGTAATCCAAGCAAGATGATGTTGCTTATGAATAATTATATTTGCAGATACAGATGAATTGATCGTTGGTCAAATTCGCCTAAACGTATCCATCAAGCAATCAGGTTAATAGCAAGCATCGCCAGGAGCCCGGATAAAACCGGTAATATCAATACCGACAATGCCCGGACTCTTAAAAATGAAACCCCCAACAATGGAATTTCGTAAATTAGTATTCGATGAGCGCTAAAAATACTCCAGGCTGTTAGAAATGCTATTACAGCAGGCATGGATGCGCCGGCGGCTGCAAATGTTGCAGCAATAGAAAATGAAATAACTGGTCCGGAAGGGACGAGCAATCCTGTTAATGATCCGATTAGGATTGCCACCAGGCCAGCATCGTTTCCCAGATACTGACTGATTACTTCAGTTGGTATAAGCAGTGCTAGAAATTCTGCGCCTATTAGTGCACAAATCATTCTAGGTAAAATTATGGCAAGTTGTTCAAGACCACGAATCAGTCCCTTCTTGAAACTTTCATCACCTTTAGAATATGCATATGCACCAAGAATAATTGGTGAGATATAAATAATAAGCATTACCGGACTCATGATTATTTCTGCTCCGAATCCTCGCCCAGCTTTATCTTCAGGGGCAATTGTTGTGCAATTAATCCAGCTATGATTGGTAATGGTAGACTGACCAGGAATCGGGTGGCGGTTACCTCTGCCCCCATAAAAGGCAAGTCCCAAACCAGAACCCTTTGTATTCCCAATAATGCCCAACTTGTAATGTAAGTAATCATGACGCCTTTATCTGCACCGGCTCTACCTATAATTGCCAGGAATGGGAATGCGGCTGATGGGCCACCCGGAGTTATGATCCCGGCAATCTCTGCAAGTACTAATCCGGTGAATCCCTTATACCTGCCAACCAGTGTTGAGAACTTGTCTCTTGGCATCAGTATCCAGATAAAACCGGCAAGGGTTAATGCGGCAACCACGCGAGGAAGTATGCTTAACAGGTTATCAACATCGTGACTTACCGCTTCTTTGAAAATTTCAGGACCAAGAAGAAAGTAACAAATCATGCCCATTAAAAGGGCAAAACCTGCAAATAGCCAAAATGTATATCCAAAGCTTGCACGTAACAAAATGTGCAACCGCTTTTTTATAGGAATTGGTGTGAGGGCCGTATTGATTTCGTCAGACACAGTTTGTCTCTACTACGTAATGATTAGATTTAAAGTTAATTCAAGTTGGTTGTAGATACATTGCCTTTATTAAGAAGATATTATTTCAAATTTCCAGCTTCTTTATATCCCTGCATTAATGCGCTAACAACGGTATGAAACATGTCCGATCCCGGTGGAATAGAACCTGCAAGTAGCCCGGACAGTCTGGCAAACACAATTGCCTGCCCGGCAAGGACATCCATTTTGTCTCCATGGTGTAGCGATTTTGCATCATTGACAGCTCGGGTGAGACCGGCCTTGAACAGACTATCCATATAATTTGTTCTGTCCTTTTCGTTTGTAATATCTATGTGTGTGTTTATCGCCTCTGTATCAGGTGTCACACCAAGAGTACTTGCGGTTTTTATAAACCGGTTGAACAATTCCTCGTCTATATGATTAATATCATCATCATCACCACACATAATTCACACTCCTGTTATCTATAACTGTTTATATATTATTTAGTATTTAGCTTGAATTTTGCCAGATAATAATTCCAGCACTTTTCATATAAACCACGTTTTGTGAGGCCCTTTTGCAAGGACTGTATTTCTTCTTTAGTAAATATATAGGGTGTGCCCAGCATGTTTGCTCTGAATTGTCTTTCAGCGTTGAGCTCCAGGTAGATTGCATGTACTGTTGTTTCAAGTACATCGATACCGGTAACAACTGAGCCATGGGCTTTAAGTAGTGCGGCTCTGCCAGTATCAAGTTTTTTTGCAATGGTACCTGCAATACGGGAATTCGTCACTGACATGGGTGAGGGATATGTCGGTACATCTCCTAACAGAGCACCCTGTGGCATTGTCACCTGATATTCTTTGCCGGCAGAAGTAAGTAATGTCGACCACTTTGGGTGTCCATGGACAATCGACATCACATCAGGACGTGATTGATATATGGCTATATGAAGTGGTAATTCAGCAGGAGGTCTGGGATCTTCGTCTGAACACTCTCCATCAGCTCCGACGATGACAAAATCATTTGTATCAAGCTTGCTTCTGACAGAATCGCCGGTATTGATCAATATATTCCCATCACTAAGACGTCTGCTGAAATGTCCGTTGAAATCAATTATCCCAACACGTTCTAATAATGAAATGCCTATTACTAACTGGTGTCTATACTCCTTTTCGCTGGAGTCAATACTGTTCATCAATTAAAGGGAGATCCAGTTTTCTGTAAATATGTTTACTCCAATTATAATTGCGGCACAACCAACAGTTGCCATCGCAGCGCCATTTATCCAGCCGGCACATCGATCCATAAAACCAATTGGGTAAGATACGATAAATGACAGACTAGCCATGCCAATAATTGATCCCAGGCCAAAAGCAAGTACATAGCCGATTGAATTCATGAGCGTATCGGCGGTTGCTGCGAGTACCAGCAATCCAGCAGATCCCGCAGTTCCGTGCATCATGCCAATCAATCCCGCACGTACCAGACCAAGTTGCTGATGCTTGTGCTCATGACTACTATTTTCATGTTTAACGGGATCAAGGTTATGCGTATGGGCATGTAGATGGTTAATTCCGGTGTCATGTTGATGAAAGTGAAAGTGTGGTCGTTTTCGCCAAAGATTTACTAATACATTGATTCCGAGCGTAATAATCATTACTCCTACGAGTAACTCAAGAAATGTCTGAACTCTGGGAGATATGGTTCCTCCCCAAAGGAGTAATACGCCACATATTGTTAGTAAGGTTATGGTATGTCCCAGTCCCCACATTCCGCCTCTAAGGATCAATGCCCGACGCGAGGTACGCCCTGCGCTCATTGCAGCCATAGCAGCGAGGTGATCAGCTTCCAGCGCGTGTTGCATGCCGATCAAACCCCCAAATAACAGTAATGTGTAATACTCCATTGAACTCTCCGTTAAAATTATTCCGATGATTAACCTCCTATGTTAAAGACCAGCGGAACGAACCGACTTCACACTTCAGGTATGCATAAGTTTAATATAGTAGTGATAGAACCTTGAGTAATGAAAAACCTTTGGATGGAATAAGACTTTAATCAGGTTGAGACTGTAGACCCAGAGGTAAGTCATCTTCTAAAATACGTGTGAAATAATGATGAGTAACTACACTGATTCCCTAAAACACACATTGACTCAATAGATATGGGAATTAGGCCATTACTGGTGATTAACCAGCGTCCAGGGAATTAATCAACTCTACTCAAGAGCACACCTAAAAACTTAGCGAATTCTACCAGTTGTGGGACGTTTAGTAAATATTTTTCAGGGCGTAGATTATGATTAGTCTGGAATTATTTTGTTCAATTAAGTATCATTAAGGACTTTTATTTCTGACCCCACCACTTTCTAGAGGGAGACATTCTTTGACAGAACAAGTAACTGCTGCTGTTCGTACAGGCGCACATAAAACAGAATTTCGTGATTTTCCAATGCCAGAGATACCAGACGATGGTGCGCTCTTGAAAATGGAGGTTGCGGGTATATGTGGGACTGATGTGAAATTTTATGCCAATCCGCCTATCTCTGCCCCGGTGATCATGGGCCATGAAAATATTGGCTATATTGCCAAGGCCGGTAATACATTCAAGCAAAGAAAGGGAGTCAAAGAAGGTGACATGGTGTTTGTGGAACACTATGTACCTTGTTTTCAATGTGAGTGGTGCCATAAGGGTGAATACAGACTTTGTAAGGCGACAGATTGGCGTAAGAATCCAGAAGGGCTACGCTTCGGTTACAGTACCTCTGATCGTGATCCCCACCTCTGGGGTGGTTTTGCTCAATACATGTATCTGCCCTGGAATTCTGTGCTACACAAGGTGCCGGATGGTGTTTCCGCAGAGTTGGCTGGTGTCGTTACGCCTATGTCCAACGGCATACAATGGGCCCTGTTTGATTGTGGGGTTGAGTATGATTCCAAGGTTTTGATACAAGGTCCTGGTCAGCAAGGTTTGTCACAAACGGTGGCATGCAAACAGGCAGGGGCATCATTGATCATTATTACTGGTACAACCAAGGATAAGGCCAGACTGGATGTTGCCTTGAAATTGGGTGCAGATTACGCCATAAATGTTGAAGAGGAAGATGCGCTTGAACGTATAAAAGATATCACTGGTGGCGAGGGCGTAGACGTTGCATTGGATTGTACCGCAGGTGCAGGAACTGTGCCCGACCTTACCGGTATTGAGGCCCTGAAACGTAAAGGTGGGACAATGTTAATCCAGGGTGAAATCGGCGTATTTCCGGATTTCCCCATAGGAAAAGTTGCGAATAAATATATAACCATAAAAAGTGCCCGTGGACATAATTACCTGTCATGCGAACTTGCGATGAAGCAACTGGCAACAGATCGTTTTCCGTTGGATCTGATAACTACCCATCGCTTTGGTTTGAAAGATACGGATCTTGCAATCAAGGCAGTGGGTGGAACGGAGATGGAGGGAGTCATTCATGTCTCTCTCATGCCCTGGGAATAAACCCCGGATATCTGTAAATGTTCCATGAAGTCCAGTCGCTGGACTGGACTTCATGGAGTCGTATCAATCTGATATATAAAACACACCTAAGACCGATTGTTTCTATGATTGATCTGATGTCAAAATCTAATCATTGAATTTTGAGTTCTATTAACTGACTTGTTGATGAGTTTGGTTTTTAGAAAAATTTTAACAGGGAGATAACTAGATGGCCGTTGTCATAGAAAAATATAACCGTACAGACAATGAAGTCGTAAAAGAACTTGGAAATTACGGGGTTGCCACCATACACGAGGCACAAGGACGCAAGGGATTAATGGCACCCTTTATGCGCCCGATATATTCCGGTACACGTATATCTGGTAATGCAATAACGGTCTCTGTACCGCCATGTGATAACTGGATGATTCATGTTGCCGCGGAGCTTTGCGTAGAAGGCGACATCATGGTAGTTGCACCAACCTCTTATTCAGATGCAGGTTATTTCGGTGATTTGCTAGCCACTCTTTTAATGTCCAGGGGCGTTAAGGGTCTGATAATAGATGCTGGGGTCCGTGATATAGCAGATCTGAAAAAGATGGGTTTTCCTGTCTGGTCAAAATGCATATCAGCACAGGGTACAGTTAAAGAAACATTAGGCAGTGTAAATATACCAATCGTTTGCGCGGGACAAACCATTCATCCAGGGGATGTAATTATTGCAGATGATGATGGTGTGGTTGTTGTTGGGAGAGAAGAGGCAGCAGATGTCCTGAAAAAATCTGAACAGCGTGAAGAAAAAGAAGCGGGAATACGAAAACGATATGCAGCAGGGGAACTTGGTCTGGATATGAATAATATGCGCCCGGTACTCGCGGAGAAAGGTCTTAAGTATCCGGATCGTTCATAAAAAATATTTATAATTTCAACATTGAGAGGTTACACATGATTATCGATTGTCACGGCCATTACACCACTGCCCCTAAACAGTTACTCGACTATCGTGAGGCACAAATCGCTAATTTTGACGATCCTTCGTTGCCACTTGCTAAAATGGCAGATATTTCCGATGATGAGATTAGGGAAAGTGTCGAGACAAATCAGCTGAAGGTGTTGAAAGATCGTGGCGCAGATATGACGATATTCTCACCCAGGGCGGTTGCCATGGGCCATCATATTGGTGACGAACAAATGTCGAAAACCTGGAGCCAGATATGTAATGACCTCATACATAGGGTCACTGAACTGTATCCTGAAAATTTTATCGGTGTATGCCAGTTACCTCAGTCTCCTGGTGTAAGCATCAGTAATTCCATAGTAGAACTGGAGCGATGCGTTAACGAATTGGGTTTTATTGGATGTAATCTTAATCCCGATGCTTCAGGTGGGATGTGGACAGGGATGCCACTGACAGACAAATCGTGGTATCCGTTTTACGAAAAGATGGTGGAGCTGGATGTGCCTGCGATGATCCATGTCTCAGGGTCATGTAATCCAAATTTTCATCCCACTGGTGCACATTATATTAATGGAGATACCACTGCATTCATGCAGTTTATTCAAGGTGACTTGTTCAAAGACTTTCCCGACTTGCGACTGATAATACCCCATGGCGGTGGCGCAGTGCCCTATCATTGGGGACGTTATCGTGGTCTCGCTGATATGATGAAAAAACCGCTACTGTCCGAACACGTAATGAAAAATGTCTATTTTGATACCTGTGTCTATCATCAGCCCGGAATAGATTTGTTATTCAAGGTGATCGATGTAGAAAATATTCTATTTGCCTCTGAGATGTTTGGGGCAGTTAAAGGCATTGATCCTGAGACAGGTCAATATTTTGATGATACAAAACGCTATGTTGATGCCCTGGAGATATCAGCAGAAGATAAACAAAAGGTTTTTGAAGGTAATGCAAGACGGGTATTCCCCGGACTTGATGCTGTACTCAAAGCCAGGGGTCTATAAATTCTGTTGGGATTGCGCCCGTAGTTTCATAATATTTCCTCAATTTTTTACCAGTAGCCAGACATTATGTAGTCTGAGTATCTGGTTTGACATAAATCAGGGATGTTACACTTGCTAGAGTTTGTCATTCGAAAACAGAACACGATGTACACCAACTAAAACCGGAGGAAGCCACATGCGTAACCTAGTCTTTATTATATTTGGATTTGTTCTCACCACAGGCTGTAGTGGATTAATTGCACAGGAATCCGGGCCATCGGCAACGATAAAACGTTTAACTGCCCAGGGGACCGCTGAGACCATGGGAACCGTGAGCTTTCGTGACAGCCAGCATGGCTTGATAATTCAACCGAATCTGAGAGGCTTGCCACCTGGGCCCCATGGCACACATGTGCATGAAAATCCCAGCTGTGCAGCAGGACCTAATGGCGCACCCGGTATAGGTGCAGGTAATCATTATGACCCGAGGACGACGGGTAAACATCAGGGTCCCTATGGTGATGGTCAAATCGGTGATCTGCCTAATCTGATAGTAGAAGCAGATGGCACAGCAACCCTGCCTATTTTGGCGCCTCGCCTAAAAACATCTGACCTTGCTGGTCGTTCTATTATGGTCCATGCCGGCAAAGACAATTATGGTGATAGTCCTGGAGGCGGTAGGGCATTTTGTGGCGTTATCAATTAAGCTTTGTACCTCTGAAGAAAAACGATTGTTAAATATATAGTGCCCGGGTCAGATTGTTTCGACCTGGGCAGGAATATTTTGTTGTGAAAGCTAGCCTTAAAAAAATTGGTATTGTCCTGATAAACTTTCTTATTGTCTCTGTTTGTTTATCCCAGGAGACACCAGTTAACACCCAATCAGATGAATTAATAGTCGAATACAAAGCATCATTTTTCAGTCGCTATCAACCGGCGACGGCATTTGACATGGTTCGTCAGGTCCCCGGCTTTCAGGTAGATAATGGTACCTCTGATCGCGGCTTTATTGCAGCGGTAGGAAACATCCTTATTAATGATGTTTACCCCAGTGCAAAACAGGATTCACCCTCAGCACTACTAGCCCGTATTCCTGCCACACAGGTCGCCAGAATAGAACTGATTCGTGGTCAGGTCAGGGGTATCGATCTGCAGGGCCATTCGGTCGTGGTCAATGTAATTCTCCATGGCGACCTCCCCGCTGTGGTCAGATGGGATCTGTATGGACGTCAACATTCAGAAGGTCCTTTTAAACCAGGCATAGATATTTCTTTGTCAGACCGCCAGGGTGGTATCGATTATAACGCCGGTGTAAGAATAGAAAGGGAAGCCAACGGTGAAACAGGTTTGGATCGCTTTTTTGACAAGAATGGTAATCTTGAAGAAAACAGTGCGGTAAGGCAAAAATCTACAGGGGTTGATTTAACAGGTACTTTAAATGCCTCTGCGTTATTGGGACAGACCCTGACACGATTTAATAGTAGATTGCATTATGAAACACGCGACCGACAGGAATATTCAAGTGTTACCCCTGTAGATGTAAGTGAAGAACCTCGTGACCGATTTGTGGGGGATGATCTGAAAATAAAACAGTTTGAGATTGGCATGGATGGCTTGCGTAATCTGAACTCAAATCTTGTTGCCAAGGGTATATTCCAGTTTTTTTTAGAGAGTGTGCCAAGATTCAGATCCCGCATAATAACCGATTCATTTGGCATTGATACCTCTGCAAGGATAGCTGAAATAACGGCAGTTGAAACGGAATCGATTACCCGTATTGAGCTTGACTGGACAGGTCTGGAAGACCACAACGTACAATTCAACATGGAAGGCGCCTTAAATTCGCTGGATGGATCATTAGAACAAACAATCGATACCGGCACAGGACCTGTCATTGTAGCGGTCCCTGGGTCAAACTCGCTGGTGGAAGAACTG